>NZ_JBIDFH010000050.1:0-1095 GCF_046635745.1 Gilliamella sp. CG35 | reverse complement strand
CCCCCCAGTTGTCGATCTAACTGGGGTTTTTATTGCTTGACTTAAGTAAAAGTCGTCATGGAATAATTTAAATAGTCTATTATAAAATATCTCATCAATCCATAGCTATCTTGATTTAAAACTGAAGAATTATTTAAAAGTTTATGAAACTCACAACTCCCTTATTAATAGAGAGCAAAATATTATAAATTCAAATCTCAATATTATAGGCTTTATTAACTAATAACTTTTATAAGTGTTATTGACCTAATTTGATAATCTATATAGTATAGAATAGAATTAACTTTTAAAATTAATTTGCTACAAAAGTATAATTTATCTATACCTTAATGAATTTAAATTATTGTTAAATTTTAATATTAAACTCATGAAAAAAAGAAGTGACGGCAAGAAATTAACCGAATTAGGTTATATTTCCTGTCCAAATTTGAAAGAAAGAATTGACATCTTCGTTTATCGAATTGAAGAAATTAAGAAGTTCTTATTGGTACTTCGTATTGATGGAAAAACAGTTAAATCAACAGAAACTACGATAAGTGAACAAGTCTTTATTGACAATCTAGCGGGTGATTTTACTCTTGAAACCTTGTTTGTTAACGCTGTGGGATTGTGTAATATCAATGCACGCATGATACTCTTTCTTATAAAACTTTCTTCTGTTCTCAAAAATTAAATTTTTAATTTATTTTACCCCTCAGTTATTGATCTAACTGGGGTTTTTATTGCATGATATAAACGAAAATCGTCATGAAATAGTTAAAATAATCAATTATAAAGCATTTAATCAATCCAGAGTCATCTTGATTTAAAACTAAAGAATTATTTAAAAGTTTATGAAACTCACAACTTCCTTATTAATAGAGAGCAAAATATTATGAATTCAGATATCAATATTATAGACTTTCACAATTAATCACTTTTAGGAATGTAATTGACTTAATCCGATTATCTATATAATCTAATCTAGAATTAATTTTTAAAATTAATTTACTACAAAAGTATAATTTACCTATGCCTTAATGAATTTAAAAATTTTATTAACTAAAAAATAATTAAATCATGAAAAAAAGATTTAGACGTATGCCTAGAGGAAAA
>NZ_JBIDFH010000049.1:0-1097 GCF_046635745.1 Gilliamella sp. CG35 | reverse complement strand
GTCTCGTGGGCTCGGAGATGTGTATAAGAGACAGGCCCTACCCCGCTTCGCGGGACCCCAATTGGAGCATTTCAGATTAAGGAAATGCTCAAACACGTGAGCTGGATCCGTAGAACACCTCACTTGCAGAATTTGGGTGCAGTAGAACTTTTTTCTGTTGGGGTTACAAATATTGTGACTTTGTGATTTTTGGGGGGATTGGTAATGAACTCACAAACCCCCCGCTCGCATTAATAGTGAATGCACTATATCATTACGCTCGCTTTCCAAAATGTGACATTGACTTGCCGAGTTAGGAAAATCTAAAAGAATTTTTGGCAAAATTTTATCAATTTCTCTTTTCCGATTTTCGAGTCTTAGAGTCTCGGCACGATATTCCGACGCCATATCCGCAGGATGTTGTTTAAAATGCTGCTTACACGCAGACACCATCCAAGCCGGGTACTTATAGGGTCGTTTGGGAGGTCCTCCGGGGGATTCGAGATACTGGCTGTCCTCTTTCTTGCAGTACTCGATTGTTGCTTTGAAGTTTCTGACGGATTCGACATGTATTCTTTTGTTATCATTAGGATATTTATCTTTAAAAAACTTTAAGAGTCTTGATTTAGTCTTCTTGCTATGGAACCATAGAAGTGCGTGCAAATGCGGAGATCCATCTTCATGGGTTTCCTTACACACAATATAGTATGTGAGGTGCAACTCTTTACAGCATTTTAAGAATTCTGTCTTGGTCAACTCCCCGGATTTAGGGAAAGTAACAAAGAATTTTTGGATTGGGTGACGATTTGTAGAATGTGACATTTTATTAAATGTAACATTTTCTTAAATAATTTTTTTAACTAAGGATCTTGAATTACGATATTACCGTTATACGCATAACTTGCAATATTATCTGTTTGCAGGGTACCAAAGGCATCATAGCAAACAACGATAGTTCCGATGTCTCTCTTTTTGGGTACAGACCCACCTTCATCATATGTGATTTTCTTATTTTTCCATGAGCCCTTCAATGTGCATAGGTAACTATGTTCATGTTTCTCCGTTCCATTCTCATAGGATGGCCCTGAAAATATTGTTTTGGAATCAATTACTGATAT
>NZ_JBIDFH010000048.1:0-1126 GCF_046635745.1 Gilliamella sp. CG35 | reverse complement strand
TCAATAGTTTTGTTAAATCTTTAAAAGATTACTTGTTAAAAGTCTTAAAGTTATTAAAAGTATCATATTTATACGAGCAACCTATTTATTCATCGTAGTCTTTATTTGCTGTAGAATTTTAATTAGTTGCGCAATAATGATAACTATTTATGAAAGAACAAACTATAACAATAAACCCCAGTTAAATAACTGAGGTTTATTTGGTTAGATTAATCAAATTTCAAATGGTCAAAAATGTACACTAATATAGCAAGTGCGAATTTGCCTATAAGATAAACAGAAATACACACTAATCCTATTATGAAAAGAAACGCCAAAGTAGTTGCAAGTGCATCGACGATTTTATTTTCAATCCGTAGATGATCATTAGAATTTGAACTAATTTCATTTGTGGTTTCATCAGATGTATCAGAATATAATACATTGTAATCCACTTTACACATGCCATAGACATGATACTTACGTTTCTTTAGATCAGGATAATCATCTATCAGTCTATCAAAACGCTTTGAAGTTAATTCAACTCCAATGGTACCTTCAATTTGTTCGCCGTTTCGCATTGCTACTAATTTAACAATTGAACGATCAGGATCCATCAATATTGCTATTGATACTCCCCTTTCACTGTTTTCGGATAAAAATCCGATGATTTTACAATCTGACATAATGCAATTTTTTTAATTAGGCATGTGAATTACTTCACCAGTAGGTAGTTATATAATTCATCATTGTGAATTAGACTAACCTGTTTTTATGTTAGACCGATAATCGTTAAATTTCAATATTTTTTTAATCCCCCAAACTGTTTTACTCAATTCTACAGTAATAATTTTTTTATCTCTTTAGTTAGTTTATTAAACTATATTGAATCAATTTAGCTTTTTATCAAAACACCATCAGCGTTAATATTAACTGTATTACCCAGTTATCATCCCAATTGATTTTAATTAATCATAGATTTCCAGCTAATTAAATAGCTTTTTTATTGAAAGAGGAGTGAAATGAATTGCGTAAAATTTGTAGATAATTTTAGTTTTATATCAAGGTAACTTTGGGTTAATTAGATGCAATATGATTGATAATTTATAAAGATATGTTATTTAATTAATTCAATAGTTTTGTTAAA
>NZ_JBIDFH010000047.1:0-1214 GCF_046635745.1 Gilliamella sp. CG35 | reverse complement strand
TTGACAGTATGGCAATGGCAATTAATGACTTTATGGTTGCCATGTTTGGTGCTAATGTTGCTATTCAGTTAGAAAAAGAGAAGATTTATTATGTCAAAAAAATGCGTCAATATTTAGAAGGTGTCAACATTATTGACAAAATTAAAGACAAATATAAAGACCAATATAAAGTCATATATAAAAATAAAGATTGTCCTGACCTTGCAGGAATAAAAGCAATGGGTGTTAAAGCCAGAAGTCGCGAAATATATCTGTCGGTGGCATTGCCCCATTATAATTCTGAGGTGAGCCATTACGAAGGGGTGCTTCGCACTTATAATCATGACTATCAAGAGCCCATTACCTTGCACATAAGCAAAGGAAAACTATACCCAATTTTAACCTTTGCCGATAGCTCAGCCACGGATTTATTAATTAAACGGGAAAAACCATTAAAGCCGATAACAGAAAGAAATGAATTAGAAATAAACCAAATAGGTAAAGTTGAAGCTTACAGTAATGCGGTTGACGAAGAAACACAACAAGAGCTGGGTTATTTTAAAATTGTTTATAAAATGGGCGAGTTTTGTTATGACGGCATTGAAGAGCTTTATTTACAAATTAATTACTGGCCACAGGGCAAAACGTCGACAAATAGCAAAAATCAAACCGTCACCAATAAACCGTTGGTGTTTATTGACAGTTACAAACATCATCACTCCAAATTGGGCGGATTTTAAGAATATCAGGAGAACCACATTGAAAACATTAACCAAATTCACCTTACTGACATTAATCACCTGTTCACTGTTAGGTTGCTACAACAAAGAAAAACTAAGGGAGCTCATTCAAAAACAATATGAAAGGTCAATGTCGTTAACCAAAACCAAAGGCAATTTTTGTTATTATTTAGGCGCGGTTAAATTTCCGTATACCGATGAACCGGTATTAGAAAGTGACAGTCAATGGGCGATTTGGAATAAAGAAGACCTGACACGAACCTTACCACTGTTTGCTGAATTAGGCTTATTAAACCAAATGCCAGTAGAAGGTCAATCAGGCATTTATCGCTATGATTTAACCGATTTGGGGCGTGAATATTGGTATCAATATATTAATAATAATGGTAAGAAAACTATTTACTATAGCTCTTTTTGTTATGGCCCCAAAAAAATAGTAAAAGTAACGGATATAACAGAAAAAACGTATGAAAGTGGGTTATATCGAAAAAATCA
>NZ_JBIDFH010000046.1:0-1235 GCF_046635745.1 Gilliamella sp. CG35 | reverse complement strand
CGTTCTACATAGTTACCCTTGTCTTTTTCATTGCTGTAAGAAACTAATACCCCTCGCTTATCCGGCTCAAAGTCATAACGTAACTCGCCACCCCACTCTTCCAAATCACTGCTTCGGGCTTTGGCAAACGATGAAAAGCCTTCCTGCTGCATCGAGTAATACCCTTTAAAACTCAGCGGAACATCCTCATCGGTAAAGTCATCAAAGTTGATGGTTTGCTCTATCTTCCATGCCGCACCACGGGTATCACCTGATAACGTCGTTTGATTAAACGAGACACCACCATTGCTCGACACATAGATATCATTCATCCCCGCCTTGCTTTTCGCATACTCCACATGGGTATGTGTCCCCTGCGTTGGTCGTATTATCAGGTCAACCCCTTTTAATTCATACGTATCGCCGCTTGACTGGTCTTCATTGATATACGTCCCGCCAATTCGAACATGGTCGTTTAACCAGTGATAAGCCCGACCACCAAATACTTTTTCGCTGTTAAAGTCAAAACCGTCTGAGTAATATTCATATTCCGCAATAATCCAGACCGGGTTACCCCCTAACAGATTACCGCCTTCAATTATCGAGCTCCCCGTCTCGCCCTGTGCCGTCATAGGCAGTGGCCTGGTTAAAAGTACCCGACCCTGAAACTGATTGACTTCATAGTCCACACCTTCCGTCAACGTCCCGGTACTCAGTACCCGACCCGTATTACGGTCACGTACCTCCATCGACAGCTTTAAACTCCCTTCGGTAATACGCTGATGTTTTAAAAAATACAAACTACCACCGGTCGAGGCTAACTCAACATGACTGCCCCGTGTTTCACCGTTCGATAAAAACACCGTCCCGTACGTGCGGGTATCACCATATCCGGTCACACCTTCACTTTCATGAGACAATTGTGCACCGTATAAACTGCGGTTAAAGTTGGCAAACTCATTGCCGGTAATCTGCGTGTTATAGTTACCCCATAACCCGTAACTTTTCCCTTTCTCTATTTTGAGATAAAACTTCCCTTCCGTATCCACATCCCGCTCAGTGGTCGAACCATCACCGTGAGTAGGGTAGTAAGCTTGCGGGTCGATTTCCCGGATAAAACGGGTCGGGTCTTTTTCACCTAAATGACCGAACGCATTTTTCAGCCGGGTTTCCGTTGTGTCTAAATGGGCGGTAATGCGATAATCACCTTTGTTCGCTTTTAAGTAAAAAGCAACCCGTCCATCCCAGCTCCCTTT
>NZ_JBIDFH010000045.1:0-1246 GCF_046635745.1 Gilliamella sp. CG35 | reverse complement strand
GGAATAATAGCCGGCGGCTTAGCCGAACCCTTAACCCGTTCACTACGCTTATTAAAATACGCCCGCATCAAAATAACCGGCACTGAAGTCAGAACCAAGGTACATCATAAAATTGAAACAGTTGAAGTAGAAGGGAATTGGTATAATACTGAAAAAGCAACTGATTTTGTCGTTTCATCATTTAAGGAATTAAGTATTGAAGAAATATCAAACATAAATAAATCATATGGAGGAAGTCATACATTAACAGGTGAAATAGAGACAATACTTGCTAATATGTCATATAGAGAAAATTTTTATGACAAAATTGCTGTAGCTATAAGGGATATTGCAGGGCGACATTTATTTAATGATGGTAACAAACGCACTGCACAAACAGTTGTTGAACAATTAGTAAATAAGAATAATATGAATTTGTCACCTGTACAAATTCGAAAAGTAATAGATGATGTAGCAACCGGAAAATTAAGAGAAATTGAAGATATATCGAGGGCTTTAAAATATGAAAAATAATTTTAAATTAGAGTGTTATTGGAAAAATATTGAAGCGATAGCAAAAGATGGAGCATCCGTTATTATTAAGTTGGATGGTCAACGGAGTAAAGATAATTTCTATTCTGTTGTTTTATCAGGAGGCAAGTTAAAAGATGGTTTTTTCAGAAAAGATGGTGCGGAACTTGATTTATTGCTTGAAGAGTTAATAGCATATTATGATTCTTTATCTAATTATTGAATAATTATGAAAATATTTTTAGATGATATTCGAAACCCTCCAAATGGATGGATTCAAGTATATTGGCCTGATGAAATGATAAATTTATTAAAAACTGGTTTTGTAGAGGAAATTAGTTTAGATCATGATTTAGGGGATGATAAAAGAGGTACTGGTTATGATGTTCTTTTGTGGATAGAGAATGCTATAGTTATGAAAAATTTTGAACCTCCAAAAATAAAAATTCATTCGGCTAATATTTCAGCTCGAAGAAGAATGGAATTAGCTGTAACGAATATTAATAAATTGCGTAGATAATTTATTAATATTCGTAGGCTTAATAATAAAATGATAAATGAAGATTATAAGTTTTCATTAAATTTATTGAAAACATATATTAGTTATCATAATAATAGTATCTATCAATTAAAATTAGATAGTATAGAGAAGTTAATTAATATTAGGAAAGAAGGTATTTCTGATGATGACTTGAAATACGACTCCAATTTTTTATTTATTGGTCACGAAAAGCTA
>NZ_JBIDFH010000044.1:0-1259 GCF_046635745.1 Gilliamella sp. CG35 | reverse complement strand
GAGTACAAAGTAAGTGGACGTAATCCAAAAGTGGTGAGAGTATCGCCGGGATTACCAAGTAAAGTTGATTTTGGTGTGGCAGAAGTCCAACCGTAATCACAACAACAAAATTAAGACAAACAAAAATGTTTGTCTAACCAGTCCTTTTAAGCTTTCCCCCGTTTATCGGGGGTTTTTTGTTTTTTCAAACAACAATCGAAAAAAAATTGTTAATTAAGAAACCAACCCATAACACAATTATCTCAACAGCATTTATTAAATTGTAAATATAAATTTGATAAGTGTAATCATCTATGATTTTTTATAGGAAAACTATTGATTTTAAAACTTATAATTGGCTGATATGGTGTTTTTATGCAAAAAAAATACAAAATAAAAAGAATAAATACAAATTCGATAGTTTAATTCGATCGCGTTAATTATTATTGATCGTTTATTGCGATCAATGTATTATTATGTAAATATTTGGCAAACATTTTAATAAAAATATA
Source organism: Gilliamella sp. CG35 (assembly GCF_046635745.1). Classification (NCBI taxonomy): domain Bacteria; kingdom Pseudomonadati; phylum Pseudomonadota; class Gammaproteobacteria; order Orbales; family Orbaceae; genus Gilliamella; species Gilliamella sp. CG35. The sequence continues at coordinate 768 of NZ_JBIDFH010000044.1, read as the reverse complement.
TATATTTGTAATTTTTTTAATAAGTTATCTCATGATAAATTGTTTTATCATGAGAAAATCATTATTAATCAATAATTAATACTTTATTTGTAATGATTTGTTAGGCTGAATAAAAAAACAAAATAAGTAAAACTAATTGGTCTTAAAAGGAAATAAAAGTAGATGAAAAAACATAACTGGACCCGGCATTTACCTTGTCTGGGGATAAGTGCTGCTTTTTTACTCGGCTCAAATGGTGTTTATGCCGGTACGGATAACGTACCCAAATTAAACATTATCCGGGATGAGTTTAATGCAGAAGAAAAGCTTAACTTAAGTATCTATAATCCCAAGCTTAAGCTGACCTCGCAAGGGCTGTTTACCTCACCAATGGGATTTTATGTCTATACTAACTACCCCTCAAAAATAGCGGAATACCAGATTACGGTTTACCGTCAATCAGACTTAGATAACCAATATCCCTTAAAGACGTTCCGTTTTAGTGATATCAGTCCGGATGAGGCCGTATTATGGAGCGGGGAAACGGATAATGGTGAGCCGTTATCGACAGACAGCGAGTATAAAGCGATTTTAAGCACGACCGGTTATGCAGGCCAAAAAGATACCGTCTATGCAGTGCCATTTAAAACCTTAGGTTACGGCAGTGCACAAATCGACAATCCATTCACCGCCTACCGCAAAACGACCCCCACGTCGAATTTATTATTTGGTCAATTAAAATCAGACAGCACCATACCGGGCTTTGGTGAAAGCCGAATAAACCATCAG
>NZ_JBIDFH010000043.1:0-1457 GCF_046635745.1 Gilliamella sp. CG35 | reverse complement strand
TCAACGGGTTTTGTTTTAGTTCGTCATCTGCTTGAAATGGAACGAATTGAAGAAGCGACCCCGCCAGCGACACCAACCCCAACAACCCCAACACCACCAACGGCAGAAAGTCAGTCATCCCCTGAGGCAGCTACAAATAGCTCAACTGAAAATTCAACGGCACCGGCAGCGAATGCATTACCGTCGTCAAATACATCGCCAGCCACGACAACACCGGTAACGACATCACCAACGGGCACGAATACTAATACCAATACGCCAACGACAACCGGTGACGCATCAACAGCAAGTACACCGCCTGCTACTGAAACGGCTAAACCTAAACAGCCCGGTCATAAGCTGTATTTTTATAGTTTATATATGCATTTGGCGGATACAAAGTACTATGAGGATAACCCCAAAGAGCCTGCGCCGGCATTTTGGGAGCAAGATATTTATCGGGTTACTGAAAAAGGTTTAGATTTTGTTGAAGGATTAAATATTCGAAAGAAGCCTGACTCAAAAAAAGGTGAGATTCTTGCAGTTTTACAAGCGGGCACCAAAGTGGAATTGAATCTTGAGTTACATACCGAAGATTATAAATGGTATGCGGTGACCTCATTAAAGGAAGGCTATTGTTCAATTCCGGTATTAACGCCTTATGAGCATGAAGGAAAGCAGATTATCGGTTGGGTTTTTAATGACACTAAAAAGCAGCTCACGGAATCTGAATTTGATATAAAAGGTAATGATAAAACTTTTGCTAAATCAAAAGGACTGAGAGTCAGGGATGAAAGTAAAAAAAACATACTGACTATGTTACCCAAGGGAACCCAAATAAAAATAAGTGGTAAGAAAAAATCAAAAACGTTTGTTGAATTAGCTCAGATAGTCCGTGACGGGCAACCGACCATTCCTTTATCAGAAGGAAAAAAACTCGTATGGAGCGATAATCTTGAAAACATCACCCGAGGAAAAGAATATAATCAGGTAGTGGTATTAGATAAACCGCATCCAATCAAAGCCGGTGATTTAGTGGGGCATATTGGCCATAATCAAAATAAAGGCATCAGCAAACAAAAAGATAAAGACGGTAATTATATCGATATAGCGACTTTACCGCTAAAAACAGGTTTAACAGCAAGTCAATATAAACCAAGTTTACATGTTGAATGCTTTACTTGTGACGATTTGCCGACGTTCATCACCCAAACGCAGACAGAGTCAGGTAAAATACCCGATGAAGATAAAACATTGGTTGGCATATCAAAAGGTGCAAAATTACTGGCGTCAGCATCAGAATCGGATACGGAAGTCGGTGAGCGTCTTAAAGACTCGGAAATAAAAATATTAAGTAAAGAACAGAATATCAACTGGTTACAAATAGAGATTCAAACATCGAAAAGTGAAACTAAAACATTATGGATAGAGAATAATAAAGAGATACAGGATAAACTAAAAGAAAAAGGTAATCTAAA
>NZ_JBIDFH010000042.1:0-1477 GCF_046635745.1 Gilliamella sp. CG35 | reverse complement strand
CGTTTGACAGTATGGCAATGGCAATTAATGACTTTATGGTTGCCATGTTTGGTGCTAATGTTGCTATTCAGTTAGAAGAAGAGAAGATTTATTATGTCAAAAAAATGCGTAAATATTTGGAAGATGTCAAAAATAACTCTCTCCCTCCGAATTTAATAGAAAAAATAATTAAAGCCAGAAGCCGTGAAATATATCTGTCGGTGGCATTGCCTCATTATGATTCTGACGTGAGCCATTACGAAGGGGTGCTTCGCGCTTATAATCATGACTATCAAGAGCCCATTACCTTGCATATAAGCAAAGGAGAGGAATACCCAATTTTAACCTTTGCCGATAGCTCAGCCACGGATTTATTAATTAAACGGGAATCCCCTTTAGAACCTGTTGATGAAAAAAATAAATTAGAAATAAGTCAAATAGGTAAAGTTGAAGCCTATGGTGATGCAATAAATAAAGAAACCCGTGAAAGTCTTGGTTATTTTGAAATTGTTTATAAGATGGGCGAGTTTTGTTATGACGGCATTGAAGAGCTTTATTTACAAATTAACTACTGGCCACAGGGCAAAACGTCGACAAATAGCAAAAATCAAACCGTCACCAATAAACCGTTGGTGTTTATTGACAGTTACAAACATCATCACTCCAAATTGGGCGGATTTTAAGAATATCAGGAGAACCACATTGAAAAAATTAACTAAATTCACCTTACTGACATTAATCACCTGTTCACTATTGGGTTGTTATAATAAAGAAAAACTAAGGGAGCATATTCAAAAAGAATATGATGAATCACGAGCCATAAATAAAGCTAAAGGCGACTTTTGTTATTTTCTTGGTTCAGTAAAACTACCGTATACGGATGAACCAGTATTAGAAAGTGATACTCAATGGGCGATTTGGAATAAAAATAGATTATTTAAAACGTTACCGTTGTTTGCAGAATTAGGGTTATTGAGCCAAACACCGGTAGAAGGTCAATCAGGCATTTATCGCTATGACTTAACCGATTTGGGGCGTGAATACTGGCATCAATTTATTGATAATAGAGGGAATAGCGGAAGGAAACCTTTTTACAATAGTTCATTTTGCTATGGCCCTAAAAAAATAGTAAAAGTAACGGATATAACTGAAAAGACGTATGAAAATGGGTTATATCGAAGAAATCAGACAAATGTGTATGTCGATATCGATTATCAAGTATTGGATACCCCCGATTGGGCATTAAATAATCAAGATAAGCTTAATGCCTTATATAGAGTTGAAGTAAAAGTACCCGGAAAAACTTATATTGATGAGATCACTTTTATCAAAGGCGATGACGGTGAATTATATCATCAACCCTTAGCCTATTTATTGGTGAAACCAAGAAGCACGGAATGAAAACATTAACTAAATTCACTTTACTGACATTAATCACCTGTTCACTATTGGGTTGTTATAACAAAGAAAAAATAAGGGAGCATATTCAAAAAGAATA
>NZ_JBIDFH010000041.1:0-1487 GCF_046635745.1 Gilliamella sp. CG35 | reverse complement strand
TCAATAGTTATGTTAAATCTTTAAAAGATTACCTGTTAAAAGTCTTAAAGTTATTAAAAGTATCATATTTATACGAGTAACCTATTTATTCATCGTAGTCTTTATTTGCTATAGAATTTTAATTTGTTGCGCAATAATGATAACTATTCATGAAAGACCAAACTTTAATAATAAACCTCAGTTAAATAACTGAGGTTTATTTTGTTGAATTAATAAAATTCCAAAACTATGGCCAAGAAAATAATTCTACTATATATAGAACAAATTTACCTAAACCAAAGAGTAAACAAGCCAGAATTCCAGATATACAAATAAAGAAGAGTATATGTATAAATACATGTTCTAGCGTTCTATGATTTCTCGGTACAGTACGAAACGTATTAGGATATAATACATTTTTATTTACTTTACACAAGCCATAGACATAATACTTACGCTCTGTTGGATCTGGATAATCATATAACAGTCTATCAAAATCCTTTGAGGTTAATTTAACTTCAATAGTACCTTCAATTTTCTTGCCGTTTCGCATTGCTACTAATTTAACAATCGAACGATCAGGTTCCATCAATATTGCTATTGATACTCCCTCTTCTTCTTGTTCGGATAAAAATCCGATTATTACAAAATTTGACATAATGGAATAAATTAATTAAATTTGTGAATACTTCACCAGTAGGTAGTTATATAACTCAACATTGTGAATTAGACTAACCTACTTTTATACTAAACCAATAATTCTGAAATTTCAATATTTTTTAATACCTAAGGTTTTTACTCAATTCTACAGTAATCATTTTTTTATTTCTTCAGTTAGTTTATTAAACTATATTGAATCAATTTAGCTTTCAATCAAAACGCAATCAGCGTTAATATTAACTGAATTAGCCAGTTATCATCCCAATTGATTTTAATTAGTCATAGGTTTTCAGCTAATAAAATAGCTTTTTTATTGAAAGTGGAGTGAAATGAATTGTGTAAAATTTGTAGATAATTTTAGTTTTATATCAAGGTAACTTTGGGTTAATTAGATGCAATATGATTGATAATTTCAAGGCAATGAACCCTTATATCATTCAATAAAAACCCCAGTTAAATCAATAACTGGGGGGTAAAATAAATTAAATATTTAATTTATTTTTTGGATTGAGACCATGTTTGATGTAAATCGCGAATCTTATTTAAATCTAATTTCATCAACTTCAATGCAATATGAAACTTCGTATAAGAATCAAAATAATCTTTGAAATTATCAAAATAATCACTTTTACTTATAAAAGTTTCAGTTTCACTAACAATGATATCTTCATCAAAGCGAAGAACCAATGAGTATTCTAAGTAAGGGAAATAAGTATAAACTAAGATTTCACATCCTTTTACCTCTTCACTAGAAAAACAACCATAATTAAATTTTCCTCTAGGCATACGTCTAAATCTTTTTTTCATGATTTAAATATTTTTTAGTTAATAAAATTTTTAAATTCATT
>NZ_JBIDFH010000040.1:0-1534 GCF_046635745.1 Gilliamella sp. CG35 | reverse complement strand
TCCGAACCTTTAAGGCGCTCACCGACTTTTGTATCCGATTCTGATGCTGACGCCAGTAATTTTGCCCCTTTTGATATACCAACCAATGTTTTATCTTCATCGGGTATTTTACCTGCCTCTGTCTGCGTTTGGGTGATGAACGTCGGCAAATCTATTGTTTTTTTACAATCATTTCAGATGCTAATAGACAACCATCAGTTAGGTTATTTTTACATGCGCGTTCAAACCACAACAGAGCTATTTTATAATTCGATTGCGCTTTTTCAATTATTCCTAAATTAAGTTGTGCGAAAGGGTTATTTGCTTCAGCAGCTTTTTTATACCAATTAATCCCCTTTTCATAATCTTCATAGGTATCTATTTCACTATTTGTTAAATATAAATTACCTAATTCGACCTGAGCCGCTGTATAACCTTGATTAGCCGCTTTGGTTAGCCAATATAATGCTTTTGTGCTATCATGTTCAAGACCCCAAAATCCAAATCTGTAATTAACCCCTAATAAGTATTGGGATTGTACATGATTTTGTTTGGCTGCTTTTTCTAGCCAAATAATTGCCTGTTCTTTATTATCAAGTTCTTCATAAAGGATAGCTAAAGCAAACTGAGCTTCTGCATATCCTTGTTGCGCAGATAGTTGATACCAATAAAAAACTTTATCATTATATTTCATATTAGTATGTTGAGATAAAAGTAGATTTGCTAAAGAATACTGGGCAAATTTATCACCATTTTTAGCTTATGAAATTAAACTATTTTCGATTACAGAATCTGCTACTACAATATTAGATTTCCACAGCATTAAAGAAAACATTATAATAAAAATTAGTTTTTTATTTGGGTATTTCATGAAGTTCAACTTCCTCATTTTCATATAAATCATCATAATTAAATATTTTTTTAGTTAAAATCTTACCGTTTCTATCATAAGTCATAATAATTTTATAATCTTTACCAAACTCATCAGGATGATAATACTTAGTACGCACGAGCATACCGGATATATCATATTCATACCAATTACCTACAAAAACACCTGTCGCATTATAATGTCCTTGACAACCCCTCTCTTTTATTTGACCATTTGGGTAATAATCAATAAGAAACGAATAACAAAAAGGAGTATTTGAACTACTTGACATTATTAATGATATAGCATAATGATCAAAATTTTCTTTTACAGAGTTAGCAAAAGAATGACAAACAATAAACAAAAAATGAGAGGTAAAATAATTATTTTTTTCATGGTGTACCTATTAATAATATTTTTCTTTAATCCTTCATATAGTTGTTGAGCAATTTTATCAATGTTTGAAAATGTTGATATAATTTTTCATCACCAAATAAATGTTTTGATATAGTTTTACCTAAGATAAAAGAATAAGCTTATTGATAATTAATACAAAACTTTTTCCCAGCAGGCTCTAAAGTTAATGTGATATATTAAAGTTCATACTGCAAGCACAAATCACCACACCACAAGGCAAAATCGTCATAGATAACACGGCATATGAACAATTTGGACAGATTAATG
>NZ_JBIDFH010000039.1:0-1592 GCF_046635745.1 Gilliamella sp. CG35 | reverse complement strand
GGTGTTATTGCTAATGCAGAGGGTAACACAAATATCAATTTAAAACCGATTCACTTTGAAGATGTTGGAAAGACAGTACAAAACCAATATTTCTTATTAGCAGGAAGTTCAAATACTTCACCATCGGCAGGTATAGGTAGTAATCAAGCGATTAATAGTGGTATTGCGGGTAAAACTATTATTGACGGCACATCTCCTGAATTGCCAATTGATAATGTATTGATCGGTCTAATTGATTCAAGCGGAACAGAGATCGCTCGTCAATATACAAATGCTAACGGTGAATATCATTTCTATAACTTACCTTCCGGTAAATATAGTATTAATGTTGTAACCTCGCCAGATAATTATTCATTAGTTAAAAACAGTAAAGGTACCACTCAACCAATTGATACTTTATCTAGTTTAGATTTAACTAATGTGGGCATAAAAGACAATAATTTCTATTACAAACAAGCGAGTGATAAAGGTATCGAAGGTAAAATCTATGTTGATTATGCCGATAATAATACCGATTTAACTCAGTTAAATGCGTTTGCACATTTACTTGATAGCGAAACAGCATTGACTGTTGAGTTACGTGATGGTTTAGATGGTACCGGTAAGCTATTGATGACTCAACAAACCGTGGATGGTGAGTACAAATTTTCTAACTTGATGTTTGGTGATAATGCTAACTATTCCGTGATACTTAAATTAGACACTAATGCCGACTATGCGTTTAAACAAAGCTCAGCCGGTAAAGACGCGAAACATATTATTATTCCGATCGCAAATTTACCAAAAGATGGTTCACAAAATAATAATTATCTATTGGTAGGAAAACAAAAAATCGGTGGTGATGTCTGGATTGATGAAAATGAAAGTGGAGATAGACAGGATAACGAAGGGACTAAGGGCATCAATGTAACCCTTAATTATCAGGCGCCGGGTGTAACGGATTACGTTGAACTTAAAAAGGTTAACACCGATAATTCAGGTCACTACCAGTTTGAAAAATTACCGAAAGGCGGTAACTATCAAATTAAGGTTAGCACACCGGAAGGAACGCAATTAATTGCGAACCGTGTCATCCCTGGAAATAGTGATAGCTATGCGTTTACTTCGTTAACAAAAGACGAGTTAACTAATAGTTCAGCATATAAATATAATAGTGTGATAAAAGGTCATGTGAGTATTGATGTCGATAACAGTCAAACGAACACTGCTGTAGATAAAGATTTAACAGGACTGAAATTAACGCTGAAAAGATCGGATGGCAATCTTACCCGACAAGCTATTACTGACAGTAATGGTCATTTTGAAGTGAATAACTTATCGTTTGGCGATTGGATTATCACGGCAGACAATTCGCAAAGTGTGGCTGACTGGAGTAGTTACCAATTGAGTTATACCCAAACGGGTAATAAAGCGGTGGCAGCGACGGCAAAAGACTTATCATTAACGGTTAATCTTTCAAAGCAAAATCCAGCGGTGAATGGCGTTGAAATAGGTTATCACGGCAGTGCGGTTATTAAAGGTTATGTGGTGATCGATGCCGATAACGACGGAAAATACAGCGCAAATGATATTGCCTTTGGCGCATTAAGTAC
>NZ_JBIDFH010000038.1:0-1631 GCF_046635745.1 Gilliamella sp. CG35 | reverse complement strand
AAAAAATTAAGTCTTGATAAGTGACACTGAAGATTCATTTGAATATGTCAGAAACAGTTATTGAGCATCAAACTTTAAATTGAAGAGTTTGATCATGGCTCAGATTGAACGCTGGCGGCAGGCTTAACACATGCAAGTCGAACGGTAACATGAGTGCTTGCACTTGATGACGAGTGGCGGACGGGTGAGTAAGGTATGGGGATCTGCCAAATGGAGGGGGACAACAGTTGGAAACGACTGCTAATACCGCATAAAGTTGAGAGACCAAAGTACGGTTCCGCAAGGACGTGCGCCATTTGATGAACCCATATGGGATTAGCTAGTTGGTGTGGTAAAGGCTCACCAAGGCGACGATCTCTAGCTGGTCTGAGAGGATGACCAGCCACACTGGAACTGAGACACGGTCCAGACTCCTACGGGAGGCAGCAGTGGGGAATATTGCACAATGGGGGGAACCCTGATGCAGCCATGCCGCGTGTATGAAGAAGGCCTTCGGGTTGTAAAGTACTTTCGGTAGTGAGGAAGTTGTGTGTATGAAAAGTGCATGCAATTGACGTTAGCTACAGAAGAAGCACCGGCTAACTCCGTGCCAGCAGCCGCGGTAATACGGAGGGTGCGAGCGTTAATCGGAATGACTGGGCGTAAAGGGCATGTAGGCGGATAATTAAGTTAGGTGTGAAAGCCCCGGGCTCAACCTGGGAATTGCACTTAAAACTGGTTATCTGGAGTATTGTAGAGGAAGGTAGAATTCCACGTGTAGCGGTGAAATGCGTAGAGATGTGGAGGAATACCGGTGGCGAAGGCGGCCTTCTGGACAGATACTGACGCTGAGATGCGAAAGCGTGGGGAGCAAACAGGATTAGATACCCTGGTAGTCCACGCTGTAAACGATGTCGATTTGGAGTTTGTTGCCCTGAGTGATGGGCTCCGAAGCTAACGCGATAAATCGACCGCCTGGGGAGTACGGCCGCAAGGTTAAAACTCAAATGAATTGACGGGGGCCCGCACAAGCGGTGGAGCATGTGGTTTAATTCGATGCAACGCGAAGAACCTTACCTGGTCTTGACATCCACAGAATCTGGCAGAGATGCTGGAGTGCCTTCGGGAACTGTGAGACAGGTGCTGCATGGCTGTCGTCAGCTCGTGTTGTGAAATGTTGGGTTAAGTCCCGCAACGAGCGCAACCCTTATCCTTTGTTGCCATCGATTAGGTCGGGAACTCAAAGGAGACTGCCGTTGATAAAGCGGAGGAAGGTGGGGACGACGTCAAGTCATCATGGCCCTTACGACCAGGGCTACACACGTGCTACAATGGCGTATACAAAGGGAGGCGACCTCGCGAGAGCAAGCGGACCTCAGAAAGTACGTCTAAGTCCGGATTGGAGTCTGCAACTCGACTCCATGAAGTCGGAATCGCTAGTAATCGTGAATCAGAATGTCACGGTGAATACGTTCCCGGGCCTTGTACACACCGCCCGTCACACCATGGGAGTGGGTTGCACCAGAAGTAGATAGCTTAACCTTCGGGAGGGCGTTTACCACGGTGTGATTCATGACTGGGGTGAAGTCGTAACAAGGTAACCGTAGGGGAACCTGCGGTTGGATCACCTCCTTACGAAGAGCTCGTAAGTG
>NZ_JBIDFH010000037.1:0-1761 GCF_046635745.1 Gilliamella sp. CG35 | reverse complement strand
ATAGAGTGTGATACAAATTGCTCTAACAACCATGTAGGTTATCTTTCAGATTTTTTGGCAATCATTGATTTTACATGTATAGGTGGCGTGACGAACCCAATACAAATAGCATTATGGGAGAACTTAATCAATTATGACGATGGTATTTTTTATCATCTGCTTGATGGACGAAGTAACAGTTTTTGGGAGTTAATCATAAAAAAACGCCTTAACATCATGAAACAAGAGCTGGAAGCGCACAGTGATTTATACTCGCCGATAGAAAACAAATCCGACGAACAAATAGCGCAATATCTAGGCGAAGCGGAAGAAAAAGAATTAAAGGCGAAAGCGAAGCGATTGCAGGAAACCAAAACGATATTACAAGAGCTGGAAGCGGAAACAAAGACAAACCAATTAGATAAAAAATTCTTCTGTGAAAAAGGCGAGCTTATGTTGAAGCTTTATTCGATACTCATATCACGTGTACTTTCATGGCATTCCAACTTTACAGAAAAAGACCTAGCCCTATCATCTTATCTGGTTATTCAAGAACGATTATCACAGTTGATTACTGAAAGCGGGTTGGTGATAAATGGCGAATTGATTTTTCATTTTCAAATGAAAAATATTCCGGTGTTAGAGTTACGTGAATTCAATCAATATTTCGAACCGTTGCGATACAGTAGCACAAGTTCACCTTATCCGGCTTATTCGCAAACAGAAGAAAGTCAAAATGGGGTGGTTGATTGGAATTTTGTGATAACAGCCAACGACTATATCGATATTGGCTTAAAACTAGTCGATGTCATCAATGACCGTACCGTGCTGAGAAATGGCTCGGTATTATTTCAACGATTAAAAAACTATATACTCGATAGATTTTCAGGCATAAATTCGAATTCAATATTTCCTGCCCGAACATTAAAAAATACCGGTGTGTCAATATATAATCGGATAGCCAAACTACAAGGCGAGTCAATCTTAGACAGTATAAAAAATGCCGGTTTTGACCCGACGGCTAAAATGACGGCATTTGGCGGTAGCATAGCTTTTGTTAAATCGATTTCAGCCGGATTACAATCAGCCGCCACCTACATCAACTACAAAGAAAACTTGCAAAAACTGGAAGATGCAAACTTAAGCGAAACCCTGCGTTATGAAATTAAACGCGATTTACAGTTTGGCATATATAAAGTTGGAGCAAGTTTTGCACTGTTAGTCAACGAAGTTTTAACCTTTATCAATATGGGGTTACCTCATTTAGCCGGGTCGTTTATTGCAAACCGAGCCAATCTCAGTCTTTTAGTCAATGGTGTGTTTAAAACCTCTGCCATGGTAGCGGGTGTCGTGGGTGTATTAGGTAGTGCGATATCGATAATGGATGGTATTTTCTTAATTGCCAAAGGACAACAAAAAAGTGGGGCAACCAAAACAGCGTATTGTGTAGCAGGAGGGCTTCAGGTACTGGCTGGTGTATTAAGCTTAGCCGGCACGATAGGTGCGTGGTTACAAATAACCGCCTTTTTAGGGCCGCTAGGGGTGGGGATTTTTGTGTTAGGTTTAATTGCGGGGATAGTATCAGTCATTTTACTCATTATCTTTGAAGATAAATCAGACAAATGGGATAAAATGCAACTTTGGTTTAACCGCTGTTTATTGGGTTTAAATGAACACCCGGATAAAGGTCTACCTTATTTACCTACGTTTGACAGTATGGCAATGGCAATTAATGACTTTATGGTTGCCATGTTTGGTGCTAATGTTGCTATTCAGTTAGAA
>NZ_JBIDFH010000036.1:0-1778 GCF_046635745.1 Gilliamella sp. CG35 | reverse complement strand
TTCGGGTCGGCTATCTTCTTACCATCTAAACGTGAGGAGCCTTTTACATACTTAAACCCTGCCGGTAAGATGTCTTTCACTTTGATATTCGCTGTTTGTACCGTGTTATTGATCACTTTTATGCTGTAAGGAACAATATCACCTGTCACAACATTATCTTTTAACGCTGTTTTTATAACCGTTATATCCTCATCCGCTGCCCGATAACCCAACATTAAATCGTTAATCGAGGCCGAATAGGTTGTTAACGTGTTATCTTTCAAACCGATCGGTAAGGTTTGGGCTCCACCTACTCCGTTATACACGATCGATGACGGTGGTGAGGACAAGTCGATTAACGGATGCTCAACCACTTTTCCGTCGATGTCTGTGTACTTCTCAAACGATGGAATGCGTTCATAAAGCAGGCTCTCCTGCGTTGAACCCACCACGCCATCATGATAATTTCCAAACAGTAAACGGATATGATGCGTAACAGCACTGCCACTATTGTTACCGATTGCCAGATTACGGAAGCTAAACTGACCATTATTATCCGTCATCGACGTCATTGGCTTGCCATCTTTATCCATCACATGCTTTTTATCACTGTCTAACAGATAAACATTTACACCCGATAACCCCTTATAACTGTCAGCTGAGTTTGAACCTGTCCCTTCACTGTCTTCTACAAGCTTACCTTCAATAATACCACCATGGATATAACCAAAGTCCTGATCGGTTAGGTTACCTGTGATATCAATGATTGCCTGATTGACTGTCTTCGGTAAGGTTAAGTAACCTTTGCTGTCATGATGCGCATCATCCGGGTCAAAGCTTGCTCGTAACGTGCTCGGTACCCCTTCCACTTCAATTTGCCATTTGCCCGGGATCATGCCGCCTAGTTCATAAACTGTCTCACCGGCTGCAATTGTTTGTGTTATCTGTAATGCCGGATTGTTGATATTACTGAATTTCACCGTCAAGTCCGCATTAACACTGCTGTCCGTGGAGGCGTTGTACACTCCGTTATCATCACTGTCTAAGTAAATTTTACCTTTAATACTGGTGCTACCTTTCCACGCAAAGCTTACCCCTGTCGCTTTATCTGTTGCTCCCGTAAACTGATAAGTTTCACTCATTTCACTGTCAGTCTTATTGATTACTACCGAGTGACTGATGTCGCTTAACATAAAGCTGCTAACATAATCCGTGCCCGGACGACTTACTTTCACCTGATAATCAACACCCGAGACTAAGTTGTCAAACTGATAGTTGCCTAACTCGTGCTCTGCACTACCCGTACTGACCGCTTTAACCTCTTTCACCAGATTATTATCTACATATAATCCTACCGTGTAATCCGTAAATAACGTATCAATTCCGATATCCTGTGCATTGATCACCGCGCCATCTTCCGCAATCACGTCTATCACGACCTGACCTTCAATGCTCGCCTGTCCTTTCAGACCGAAATCAACCGTGGTGATTTTGGTGGACGACGAGGATGGGGAGGCGATATCGACAACAACACCATTACCGGTAATGGATGTAATCGCGCCGCCCACTTTCTGTGCCACATAACTGAAGTCATAACCTGAATTTGCCGGTGCTTCTACACTTATCGTCCAGCTGCCTTCACCTATATTCGCAATTTCATATTCACCCTTACTGTCACTGTCGACCGTTAAGGTTAAGCCATGGCTGTTTGTCGCCACAACGTTCACCCCTGATAAGGTGGCGGTGTGATAAGTCTGATGCGTTCCTTGTCCTGAGTAGTCTTTATAAATAGTCCCTTT
>NZ_JBIDFH010000035.1:0-1819 GCF_046635745.1 Gilliamella sp. CG35 | reverse complement strand
AATCTTTCAGTTGAGGAAGTGGAAATGATAGGGGTCTGGAAAGATAAAAAAGACAAAAAGAAAGCATTTATGGAAGAATTATATAGTTTTGCATCATATAGTGCTGATAGAATTAAAGGATTAGCTGATCAAGGAAAGCTAATAGACGCACAGCAAGACTACATAGTAGAATTATTAGAGTTTTATAGAAAACACAATAAACGTCCAAACCGTTCTACAATACATTATATTTTATGGAAAGAGAAATTTCAATCGAGTAGGCAACTAGCGAGTGATTGGTTTAGTCATCTCCTTTCATATTAAATTAAAATGTTATGTTATATTATAATGCCTGGAAGATTTAGGAAAAAGAAGTTAGGTGGGGCTCGCGTCCCTAAACGCCGCTTAGGACTCTCAAGAAATCAAATTAAAACAGTTAGAGCTATTGCTAAGGAAGAAGCAATGTCGCTCCCTGAAAAAAAAGTATTCGGTTTCATTGATGAAAACCGACAATTGTTTCATAATAAGACAGATTATTTGGCTGAGTTCTTATCCTGTAAGCAGGGAACTGCTGACGATAATGATTTAGCTCAATCTCGCCTAGTTAGAGTAGGTGATGAGTTGCTCTTGCAGAATGTAAATATTCGATTGTGGTTGTCTAACAAAAATGATCGACCAAATGTAATGTACAAGTGCTTTCTCTTTTGGTATACAGCTGGTGTCACCCTTAGTGATCAAGTCTGTTGGTTCACACAGCAAAATAAAATGCTAGACAGAGTTAATAATGAACAAATTAGTATCATAGATTCTCAAACAATATTCTCTGGACCCTCTTACTCAACCGGTGTTGCAAGTGATCCCGGTTCAGCTAAAGAGCATTCCTACCTTTGTACGCTTAATGGCAACTGGAAAGGTAAGAAAATAACTTATGATGAAGGTGGAGCTATCCCTAAAAAACGTGATATAGGTATGATGGTAGTTTGCTACGATTCTCAAGGTACTCTACAGACCGATAATATCGCATCCTATGCCTATAATGCTAAGATAAGCTTTATTGATCCTTAATATTTTTAAAATAGAAATAATAAGCCGTTCCATATAAATACCGACCTCATTGTCGCACTGTTGAACCAGTGAAAAAGGTTTCGAATCCTTTAGGATTCGCGTCCCTTGTTTTTCCGTGGTTTAGGCGGGGAATGAATGCTGAGGTGCATACCTAAGGTATGTGAGTGGTAAGAAAGAACTATATAAAAAGTATCAAAAACAACTTAAAAAGAATATGCTATCTACTAATGTGTCACTATATCCCCTACTGGATGTTGTCCCGATACTGAATGATATCTCTTTGAAAATTACAATCTCTCATAGAAATTGTAATCTTTAGGAATTCTATTTTTTTATTCGTAACCTATACGAATAAAAAATAGATAGATATAATATATATGGAAGATACCCATATAAAAACAGGCCATTACGCATACTCCTTAAGAGTAGATGTAGACGATACAGACGATATAACACTTATTAATAAGTGGAAATCCCATTATAATGCTAGTTTTTGGATTATTGGAAAAGAAGTCAGTTCTTTAGGAAAACCCCATTTTCAATGTATATTCTGGTTCCCAGAGAAACAGAAGATGGCAAAGCTCCGTAACTGGTGGAAAGGTAAAACCTCTATAACAAAGCAGCCAATCTCTTTTACTAGTGCTAAGAGAATTGGATCTCTAGCTCAGTACACGATGAAAGATTCTAACTACATCACTAATCTTTCAGTTGAGGAAGTGGAAATGATAGGGGTCTGGAAAGATAAAAAAGACAAAAAGAAAGCATTTATGGAAGA
>NZ_JBIDFH010000034.1:0-1825 GCF_046635745.1 Gilliamella sp. CG35 | reverse complement strand
CGTTTGACAGTATGGCAATGGCAATTAATGACTTTATGGTTGCCATGTTTGGTGCTAATGTTGCTATTCAGTTAGAAAAAAAGAAGATTTATTATGTCAAAAAAATGCGTAAATATTTGGAAGATGTCAAAAATAGCTCTCTCCCTGCGCATGTATTGGAAACATTAATTAAGCCCCGATGCCGCGAAATTTATCTGTCGGTGGCATTGCCCCATTACAAACCAAAAGTGAGTCATTACGAAGGGGTGCTTCGCGCTTATAATCATGACTATCAAGAGCCCATTACCTTGCACATAAGCAAAGGAGATTTATACCCAATTTTAACCTTTGCCGATAGCTCAGCCACGGATTTATTAATTAAACGGGAAGTCCCATTAAAGCCTGAAACAGATGAAGATAGTTTAGAAATAAGTCAAATAGGTAAAGTTGAAGCCTATGGTGATGCGATTGATAAAGAAACATTTAAAAAATTAGGTTATTTTAAAATTGTTTATAAAATGGGCGAATTTTGTTATGACGGCATT
This sequence comes from Gilliamella sp. CG35, assembly GCF_046635745.1. Lineage (NCBI taxonomy): Bacteria > Pseudomonadati > Pseudomonadota > Gammaproteobacteria > Orbales > Orbaceae > Gilliamella > Gilliamella sp. CG35. Next base: position 1,301 of record NZ_JBIDFH010000034.1, on the reverse strand, counting down.
GAAGAGCTTTATTTACAAATTAATTACTGGCCACAGGGCAAAACGTCGACAAATAGCAAAAATCAAACCGTCACCAATAAACCGTTGGTGTTTATTGACAGTTACAAACATCATCACTCCAAATTGGGCGGATTTTAAGAATATCAGGAGAACCACATTGAAAACATTAACTAAATTCACCTTACTAACATTAATCACCTGTTCACTGTTAGGTTGTTATAACAAAGAAAAACTAAGAGAGCATATTCAAAAAGAATATGATAGGGCAAGATCAATCACCAAAACTAAAGGTGACTTTTGCTATTTTCTCGGTTCAGTAAAACTACCGTATACGGATGAACCGGTATTAGAAAGTGATATTCAGTGGGATATTTGGAATAAAAATAGATTATTTAAAACGTTACCGTTGTTTGCAGAATTAGGCTTATTAAGCCAAACGCCAGTAGAAGGGCAATCAGGCATTTATCGCTATGACTTAACCGATTTGGGGCGTGAATACTGGTTTCAATCTATTGATGATAGAGATAAAGACCTTATTTATAATAGTTCATTTTGCTATGGCCCTAAAAAAATAGTGAAAGTAAAAGATATAACAGAAAAAACGTATGAAAGTGGGTTATATCGAAAAAATCAAACAAATGTGGATGTAAAAATTGATTATCAGGTATTAGATACGCCTGATTGGGCATTAAATAATCAAGATAAGCTTAATGCCTTATATACAGTAAAAGTAAAATTGCCAGGAAAAAATTATCCAGAAACTGTTACTTTTATAAAAGGCGATGACGGTGAGTTATATCATGAAGCTTTAGCCTATTTACTAATTAAACCTTAGAAGCACACAATGAAAAAATTAACTAAATTCACCTTACTGACATTAATCACCTGTTCACTGTTAGGTTGTTATAACAAAGAAAAACTAAGAGAGCACATTCAAAAAGAATATGAAAGGTCAATGTCGTTAACCAAAACCAAAGGCAATTTATGCTATTATCTCGGTTCAGTAAAACTTCCGTATACTGATGAACCGGTATTAGAAAGTGACAGTCAATGGACGGTTTGGAATAAAGAAGACCTGACACGAACCTTACCACTGTTTGCTGAATTAGGCTTATTAAGCCAAACACCGGTAGAAGGTCAATCAGGCATTTATCGCTATGACTTAACCGATTTGGGACGTGAATACTGGTTTCAATCTATTGATAATAGAGGGAATAGCGGAAGGAAACCTTTTTACAATAGTTCATTTTGCTATGGCCCTAAAAAAATAGTAAAAGTAAAAGATATAACAGAAAAAACGT
>NZ_JBIDFH010000033.1:0-1945 GCF_046635745.1 Gilliamella sp. CG35 | reverse complement strand
TATATATATATCATGCAAGTCGCAGCACCAAATCAAAGACAAGTTGGATTTCTTCGGAACCTGCCTAACGCCTTATATAGTGCGTTGAAAGTAGCTCATAGCGTTGATATAGCTGACAATATGATACGCCAATACTATCCTAACATGGCACTTACTAAGGAAGATGCTAAGGCTATTTATAAGCTTGTTAAGGGTTCTAAATCCTATTCTGCTGCTAAAAGGAAACTAAGCTCTGCGAGAGTTAAGCCTTTTCCTAAACAGATGAAAAGTCAAATTAGAGAACTTAGAAGGCTTGCTGAAGCCGATATGGGTGAGCTAATATATCGTTTTCGAAATACTTTTACAGTAAGGTCATCTGTTAATTCAATTGATCAGGGTGAGTACTTTAGTCACACATCTGATACCCTAGAGACAATTCTAGGTCAATTGCGTTACTATAATCCTTCAGCTACCACTTCTTTGGTTACGGCAGACGGTTCGGCTGGTTCATATCAGAAGGATTTTTTATTTACTAGTATATACCATAAGATCCATCTTAGGAATAACTATCAAGTTCCTGCCGACGTAACTGTATATAAGGTTCGTCTTAAGGGTGATACTTCGATTGCGCCTCTTACTGCGTTCTCGAATGGTTTGGCTGATATAGGCAATCCAGGATCTTCATCGCCTTTGGTTTATTTAACCGATAGCGAGCAATTCAAAGAATTGTATTCAATCGAATCAAGTAAATCTTTTAGGCTCTCTCCCGGTGCTACGCGAACTATGAGCCAGAGTCTTAAGAATTTGCTATACGATCCTTCTGCTCGTGATTCTCACACTGTTACTTATCAGCGTGCACATCGAAACATGTTCTTTATCGTAAGAGTTGAGGGTGTAGTAGGTCACGACAGTTCTATTGCTGAATATGGTGTCCTTCAGGCTGGTGTAGATATTCTTATTGACCGGACTTTTAAAGTAAAGTATCCGGCTGGTGCCGATATTAAATGGATCGTTGTGAACGATAGTTCTGATACCTTCACCAATGGAGGCGTTGTATCTTCTAAGCCTGTTTCTGATAATTTAGGATATTCAGTTGCTTAATGGGTTAGATTTATCTAATTGAGGAAGTATTGCTATCCTTTATGGGATAGTAAAGCGTATCTTTCCCTCAGAGCTAAATATTTGATCACCAAACCTATTTTTTTTAAAAAGCCACCATCGCTCCCTCCTCGCCCTCTTGGAAGGGCGGGGGGGTATTCCAAGCGTAGCGCGGAGGAACGAGGCTCGCGAAGCGAACGAGGCTCCGTGAGTTTGGTGACATTTTTTATTCGGAATTAATTCCGAGTAAGTTAAATAATTAATTATTTTTTTTTCAAAATTATTATCTGCGATAGTATATAAATAAGATACTTATCTTATGCAAGGCGAAGCCGCGCAGCCGACGGCGAAGAGAGACAAGTCGAAGACGCAGTCGACTAAGATTATATTTGAAGATCCCCGATCTTTTTCCAATATACTCTTTAGACAAAAGTTATTAAAAAATTTTAGAGGGAGGTATTCCCGATATAAGTGGTTTATAGGTACGTATCACGTATATAAGAAGCTCTCGAGTCGACAGAGGGCTAAAGTTGATCGTTTATCCTATATAACCGATATATTACGTAAGTATTATCCTAAGGGTACTAAGCTGTATATGACAAGGGAATTAACTAGCGATGGATACCCGCATTATCATTACTTTCTCGGTTTAGAGAAGGACGCTTGGGGTTCTGTTATAAAACAGAAGACTGTGCGTAATACCAAGCTTTGGACTCGTGAATGGAAGTTGGGTGAAACGTTTAATTATCATGATCCTTCTAACGAAGATAATGAAATAAATCCGTTCTACGTTAATAGTCGCCTCCATAAGCTAGATATGGGCGCTCGCCAAAGGTGGTTTAAATATGGCTGTCTCTTATACACATCT
>NZ_JBIDFH010000032.1:0-2032 GCF_046635745.1 Gilliamella sp. CG35 | reverse complement strand
TGAAGATGCACCCGACAAGAAATTAACACAAGAGCAACTTAACTTATTGGGCATAATAAATGGGTTAGAAGAGAAGTCTAAATTATGGGAAAAAAGCAAAGAAAAAGCGACAAAAATGCTGTGGTGGGATGATGTAGCCAAAGGTTTAGCTAAGCAAAGTCAACAGACAGAACAAAGTGACGCAGAAACTCAAAAAGAGCAATTAGCAGACATCTAAACTAATCAAACCGAAACTTTATCAACGCCTGCTACCTTAAGCCAAAATGGTAGGGTGTGGTTTATGCATCCTGTGGGTATTTCTATTTTCACAGAAAAGAAAATAGATTGTTGTTCTATAAAATTTCATAGAATTTCAAAAATTGTATTGAGACATGAAAGAGGATATGTAAATAATCCAAATGATTCTGGAGGTGCAACTAATAAAGGAATAGCTTGGAATACGTGGGTGGCATATGCAAAAAAAGATTTAGGAATAGAACCTACTTTAGAAAACTTAAAACAACTGACAGATGAACAAGCTGAAGTTATCTATAGAAAAAGATATTGGCAACCGAAAGGATTCTGCAAAATAGAAAATGATAGATTAGGGTTAATGATATATGATTGGTCAATTACGTCCGGAGGCGCAATAAAAAAAGTTCAGCAACTTCTAGTCGATGAGTTTGATCAAAATATCGATGTTGATGGAAAAATGGGGGAAAGAACAGCTGTTATTATAAATTCTATTGCTGATCAAGATAACTTATTAACACGTATTACTGAAATCAGACGAGAATATTATACTAATTTAGCTATTAAAGCGGATGGAACTCATACAAAAAACTATGTATTTCTAAAAGGTTGGTTAAATAGAGTGGATGATTGTTTAAATGTGAAAATTGAGGATTAGTTTATGCGATATATATTTTTTGTTTTGCTTTTTTTATTTCATTTTAATTCCGCTTGTGCCTTAGCTATTGAGCAAACTTGGACAGAAGAAGTTCATTTAGAAAAAAATGAAATACCTTATAGTATTTTCTCAATACAATTGAAAATTGACACTAACAATAAAGTAGAGGGGGAATTATGTTCTATAGTTAATTATGGCAATAAAATAGATTGCCCTATACCTTTTGTATCTAAATTAATCAATAATGAAATCGAAGTACATTTTGATAGTACCTTTGGTGGTAAAAATGGTGTAGCTATTCTTAGATTACAAGAAAAAAATTTAATTTGGGATTTGATCAGAGTTCCTAATGGAGAATATTATTTAACAAATAAAGCGAAATTACTTCCTGAAAATATTAAAAAACATTGATAATGGGTTTTTGGGTTAAAAAACATCCAATTATTTTATTAAACAATAAAGAATATAAACTTATTTTTTTAGAACAAAGAATAAATATGGATTTATTAACCGACTTTGATTATGAATAAGTTGCAAATGAGTTAGGATGTGAAGCAAAAGCTCTTAAAGCTGTAGGTATAAAAGAAACAAAGGATGAAAGTTTTTACACTCATTTAGGAGATCATGTTCCTAAAATATTGTTTGAAAGACATTATTTTCACAAATTAACCAATGGTAAATTTGATAATGATCCTGATATTTCTAGTAGTTCTCCATTTGCTAAGTATGGAACTTATGCGAAACAATATGAACGATTAATAAAAGCATATAATTTATCACCTCGAGAAGCACTACTATCAGCTTCTTGGGGAAAATTTCAAGTCATGGGTGCAAATATGCATTCAAATGAATTAAGTATTGAAGATATTCTATATGAAATTAGCCGTTCAGAAAAAAATCATTTAATTACATTAAAAGGTTATTTATTAAAAAATAACAATGCATTAGAAGCATTAAAGTTAAAAGAATGGGACACATTTGCTTTTTATTATAATGGAAGCAATTATAAAAAAATAATTATGATGTGCTTATAAAAGATATATATGAAAAACTATAAAGAAGAAAATTAAAGGAATCATAATATGAAGAAAATTATTATTATTTTTATACTATCAATGAATTTTGCATTTGCTAATACAACAA
>NZ_JBIDFH010000031.1:0-2232 GCF_046635745.1 Gilliamella sp. CG35 | reverse complement strand
AAAGCGACAAAAATGCTGTGGTGGGATGATGTCGCCAAAGGTTTAGCTAAGCAAAAGCAGCAGACACAACAAAGTGACACTGAAACAGAAAAAGATAAAACAAAAGACAGCTCAAAGCAACAAACCGAAACTTCATCAACGCTTGCCACCTTAAGTCAAAATGGTAGGGTGTGGTTTATAAATCCTATTATAATGATGAGTTTGTTTGATAAAATTATAAAAAGAGAATTGAAAACATCACAAGCAGGAATAGATTTTATTTATTTAGCGGAGGCACAAAAAAATATTTCTAATAAATTGCATTGGCCAGGAACTGGAAGTGGTATTACTTTAGGCCCAGGTTATGATATGAAAGGAAGAAGTTCAACAAATATTTTAAATGATCTTTTAGAAATAGGTATTTCATCTGATGTGGCGCAAAAAGTTTCTAAAGCAGCTGGTTTAAAAAATGAAACTGAAATTAAAGTATTTATGAAGGAAAATAAAGACGTTATTACATTAACTGTTGAACAAGAAAAATTATTATTAATTAAAATAATTCCCGACTATGAAAATAAAATTGAGAAAGTTATAAAAATTGATTTGAAGCAACATGAATATGATGCATTAGTTTCTTTTGTTTATAATGTTGGTTCTATTAAAAGTGATAGTAATTTATCAAAATATCTTAATGAAGGTAAAAAGAAAGAAGCAATGGATGTTTTACTACAATATAATAAATCTGGAGGTAAAGTTTTAGAAGGTTTAAAGAGAAGGAGAGAGAAAGAACGAGAAATATTTGAAAAAGGTATATATGCTAAAGAGATTTATTAGGAGAAAGAGTATGCTTCGTAATTTTTATTTAATATTCTGCCTATTTTTGTCATTTTCAATAAGAGCAGATTTAACTAATAATTGGATAGTGACTAAAGTATATATTAGCGATACAGCACGCACAAAAACAGTGTCCTATGATGATCCAATTTACCTTAATAGAATATTTCAATGGGATGAAAATGTTATCAAAACTAATATTTATTCTGGTGCTCTTATTGAGATTTGTTCAAATTATAAAGTAAATAAATTCATTATCGATTTTGATGAATTTTTAAACAAAGAAATGCTAAGTGCTGACTCTTTTGACCTAAATATGAAACAAAAAATAAACCAATTAAATATTTTCTGCCCTAACATTCAGAAAACATGGACATTATTTGAAAAAAATGCTGATGCATATTTAATAGTAAATACAAATGATTCTATATTAGAGATAAATCGAATAAAGTATCAGAATACTGTTCCGAGTTTCTCTTGTTCAAAAGCAAAGAAGGTATCTGAAAAACTGATTTGCCAAAATATTTATCTATCAGGATTAGATAGGAGTATTCATGATATTTATCATAATATAAAAAAATATTATGACTACAATAATGCTCAGAAAGAGTTTGAAGAAATATACAGTAATCAAAAAAAGTTTATTCAGAAAAGAGATTTATGTACTAATGAAAAATGTTTGATGGACATTATGAATAAACATACTTATGAGTTACATCAATATATGCCATTGATTACGCCTTACTAGAAATTGTAACTAATATTCGGTGTAAATTTTAAATTGTATTTAATCAGAAAGTAACAATAGGAAATGTTAAGAATATCATTTATTTTTAAATGATAAATATACAGGTATAGCCACTTAAATAGAGAATATTGAGAAATATAAAAATAATATGTATTTTAATGTCATTATTATCTTTGATTTGTTTTGCTAATAATTTTAATCATTCTTGTTTGTATATAAATAGGTATGGTTCTTCGAATTTCACAATTCAAATCTCTTATTATTGCAAAGAAGTGAATTAGATTGTAAAGGCCTTTAATATGAAGGAGCACAGAAAAAAGATAAATTGTATATTTAATTAAAAGGAAAAATGATAAATCATCATTCATTTCATCATTTATAAGAATATCAATTTCAACATAATTATGATTAATATATTATTTCCAGCAGTCAATTAACTATATAGAAAATGGCAAATTATTACAAATTGAGGAACTAAAAACATTGGGATATATTAGATACTCCATGTATAGATAATGAATATGCGACAATTAAGAGAACTATTTTAAGGGAATATCGCAAAAACCACACTTAACAACGGCACTGGGACGGCTATTAGTTCATTATCAAAGTGAATGGTATGAAGAGCTGGATGCAGAAGGAAAGCGACCGGAATGGGAAGCATTAAACAG
>NZ_JBIDFH010000030.1:0-2420 GCF_046635745.1 Gilliamella sp. CG35 | reverse complement strand
GACTATTTAAATTATTCCATGACGACTTTTACTTAAGTCAAGCAATAAAAACCCCAGTTAGATCGACAACTGGGGGGAATTAAATTAAAATTTAATTTTTAAACATAATATAACTTTTTAAGAAAGACTATTATGCGTGTAAAGACATTACACAACTTCACTGTTTTATCAAACAATTCAAGACTTGAAATACCAGATAAATGGTCCTTAAAGACTTGTTGACTTATTATAGTTACTGTTGCTTTAATGGGATTTGCATTAATACGAAGTACCAATAAGTACATCTCAGTTTCTTCGATTTCATAAATGAAGATGTCAATTCTTTCTTGCATTGACGCAACACATTTAGCCACTAAATCAGCATTTCCCATTAAGCACGCACCAAACATCCCATTTTGAACGCGATCTGAAGGGCAGCCAACATTAAGATTTACCTCATCATAACCATGATGTTGAGCTAATTTAGCGCACTGTGCTAATGCGATGGGATCACTTCCACCAAGTTGTAAAGCAATAGGATGTTCATCGACATTAAAATCAAGGTAATTCCCTTTACCAAATAAGATTGCTCCTGTTGTTACCATTTCGGTATACAGTAAAGTTTGTTTGGTCAATATCCGATGAAAATACCGACAATGTTTATCGGTCCAATCGAGCATGGACGCTACAGAAAATTTATTTAGTGTTGATTTCATTAATGTACCAAATTTAAAGCGGTAATTAAGTTATGAACTTAACATATATTCTATCATAAAACATAGTATACAATGATGTTAGGGGTTTGTGTTTAATTCAGAAGAGTATCAACAAAAAGTGCATAATTTAAGTTGTTATTTATCTTGTTATATTGGATTTTAATTTATAAAATTATATTATTTAATTAAATCAATAGGTTTGTTAAATCTTTAAAAGATTACTTATTAAAAGTCATAAATTTATTAAAAGTATCATATTTATACGAGCAATCTATTTATTCATCGTAGTCTTTATTTGCTATAGAATTTTAATTTGTTGCGCAATAATGATAACTATTTATGAAAGAACAAACTTTAACAATAAACCCCAGTTAAATAACTGAGGTTTATTTGATTAGATTAATCAAATTTCAAATGGTCAAAAATATACACTAATACAGCAAGTGCGAATTTGCCTATAAGATAAACAGCAATACACACTAATCCTATTAGGATAATAAACGCCAAAGTATTTGCAAGCTTATCTACGAATTTAATTTGAGTCCGTAGATGATCATTAGAATTTGAACTAATTTCATTTTTGATTTGATCAAATATTTCAGGATATAAATTAACGTAACCCACTCCACATAAGAGATAGACATACCACTTACGTTTCTCTAGATCAGGATAATCATCAATCAGTTTATCAAAATGCTTTAAACTTAATTCAAGTTCGCTAGTTCCTGCCATTCGTTCGCCGTTTCGCATTGGTAGTAATGTAACAATTGAACGATCAAGATCCATCAATATTGCTATTGATACTCCGTTTTCACTGTTTTCGAATAAGAATCCGATAATTTTATTATATGACATAATGTAAAAATATTGATTAATTAACTAATTAATTATGTGAATTACTTCACCAGTAGGTAGCTATTAACTCAACATTGTGAGTTAGGCTAACCTGTTTCTATATTAAACAGATAATCGTTAAATTTCAATATTTTTTCCATAATGTATTTTACTTAATTCTACAGTAATAATTTTTTATCTCTTTAGTTAGTTTATTAAACTATATTGAATCAATTTAGCTTTTTATCAAAACACCATCAGTGTTAATATTAACTGTATTACCCAGTTATCATCTCAATTGATTTTAATTAGTCATAGTTTTTCAGCTAATCAAATAACTTTTTTATTGAAAGAGGAGTGAAGTGAATTGCGTAAAATTTGTAGATAATTTTATTTTTTATATCTAGGTAACTTTGGGTTAATTAGATGCAATATGATTGATAATTTTGATAATTTCAAGACAATGAACACTTATATCATTCAATAAAAACCCCAGTTAAATCAATAACTGGGGGGTAAAATAAATTAAAAATTTAATTTATTTTTTGGATTGAGACCATGTTTGATGTAAATCACGAATCTTATTTAAATCTAATTTCATCAACTTCAATGCAATATGAAACTTTGTATAAGAATCAAAATAATCTTTGAAATTATCAGAATAATCACTTTCACTTATAAAAGTTTCAGTTTCACTAACAATGATATCTTCATCAAAGCGAAGAACCAATGAGTATTCTAAGTCAGGGAAATAACTATAAACTAAGATTTCACATCCTTTTACCTCTTCACTAGAAAAACAACCGTACTCAGGTTTTCCTCTAGGCATACGTCTAAATCTTTTTTTCATGATTTAATTATTTTTTAGTTAATAAAATTTTTAAATTCATT
>NZ_JBIDFH010000029.1:0-2570 GCF_046635745.1 Gilliamella sp. CG35 | reverse complement strand
AAAACAACTCCGAGTTGTAAGGTTAAGACTCTCGGTTCATTAGTATCAGTTAGCTCAATGTATCACTACACTTACACACCTGACCTATCTACGTCTTAGTCTCAAACGGACCTTACTGATTCTCATCAGGGAAAACTCATCTCGAGGCTAGTTTCGTACTTAGATGCTTTCAGCACTTATCTATTCCGCACGTAGCTACCGGGCAATGCAATTGGCATCACAACCCGTACACCAGCGGTGCGTTCACTTCGGTCCTCTCGTACTAGAAGCAAACCCTCTCAATTTTCCTACGCCCATGGCAGATAGGGACCGAACTGTCTCACGACGTTCTAAACCCAGCTCGCGTACCACTTTAAACGGCGAACAGCCGTACCCTTGGGACCTACTTCAGCCCCAGGATGTGATGAGCCGACATCGAGGTGCCAAACACCGCCGTCGATATGAACTCTTGGGCGGTATCAGCCTGTTATCCCCGGAGTACCTTTTATCCGTTGAGCGATGGCCCTTCCATTCAGAACCACCGGATCACTATGACCTACTTTCGTACCTGCTCGAGCCGTCACTCTCGCAGTCAAGCTAGCTTTTGCCATTGCACTAACCTCCTGATGTCCGACCAGGATTAGCTAACCTTCGTGCTCCTCCGTTACTCTTTGGGAGGAGACCGCCCCAGTCAAACTACCCACCAGACAGTGTCCCTTACCTCGATTCAGAAGTATAGGTTAGAACATCAAACATTAAAGGGTGGTATTTCAAGGATGACTCCATGCATACTGGCGTACACACTTCTTAGTCTCCCACCTATCCTACACATTAAGGCTCAATGTTCACTGTCAAGCTATAGTAAAGGTTCACGGGGTCTTTCCGTCTTGCCACGGGTACACCGCATCTTCACGGCGATTTCAATTTCACTGAGTCTCGGGTGGAGACAGCCTGGCCATCATTACGCCATTCGTGCAGGTCGGAACTTACCCGACAAGGAATTTCGCTACCTTAGGACCGTTATAGTTACGGCCGCCGTTTACTGGGGCTTCGATCAAGAGCTTCTGCTTACGCATAACCCCATCAATTAACCTTCCAGCACCGGGCAGGCGTCACACCGTATACGTCCACTTTCGTGTTTGCACAGTGCTGTGTTTTTATTAAACAGTTGCAGCCAGCTGGTATCTTCGACTGATTTCACCTCCATCCGCGCGGGACTTCAATTACCATCAGCGTGCCTTCTCCCGAAGTTACGGCACCATTTTGCCTAGTTCCTTCACCCGAGTTCTCTCAAGCGCCTGAGTATTCTCTACCTGACCACCTGTGTCGGTTTCGGGTACGATTAACTATAACCTGAAGCTTAGAGGATTTTCCTGGAAGCAGGGCATCAATTACTTCACTACCTTAGTAGCTCGTCATCACGCCTCAGGGTCTCAGTGACCGGATTTGCCTAATCACACCCCTACACGCTTAACCCACCATCCAATAGGTGGTAAACCTAGCCTTCTTCGTCCCCCCATCGCAGTTATAGCCAGTACGGGAATATTAACCCGTTTCCCATCAGATACGCCCTTCGGCCTCTCCTTAGGGGTCGACTCACCCTGCCCCGATTAACGTTGGACAGGAACCCTTGGTCTTCCGGCGAGCGGGCTTTTCACCCGCTTTATCGTTACTTATGTCAGCATTCGCACTTCTGATACCTCCAGCATGCCTCACAACACACCTTCTACGGCTTACAGAACGCTCCCCTACCCAATACACTTACGTGCACTGCCGCAGCTTCGGTGCATAGTTTTAGCCCCGTTACATCTTCCGCGCAGGCCGACTCGACTAGTGAGCTATTACGCTTTCTTTAAATGATGGCTGCTTCTAAGCCAACATCCTAGCTGTCTAAGCCTTCCCACTTCGTTTCCCACTTAACTATGACTTGGGGACCTTAGCTGGCGGTCTGGGTTGTTTCCCTCTTCACGACGAACGTTAGCACCCGCCGTGTGTCTCCCATGATTAAACTTGTCAGTATTCGGAGTTTGCATCGGGTTGGTAAGCCGGGATGGCCCCCTAGCCGAAACAGTGCTCTACCCCCAACAGTTACTCATGAGGCGCTACCTAAATAGCTTTCGGGGAGAACCAGCTATCTCCCGGTTTGATTGGCCTTTCACCCCCAGCCACAGGTCATCCGCTAATTTTTCAACATTAGTCGGTTCGGTCCTCCAGTTAGTGTTAACCAACCTTCAACCTGCCCATGGCTAGATCACCGGGTTTCGGGTCTATACCCTGCAACTTAACGCACAGTTAATACTCGGTTTCCCTTCGGCTCCCCTATTCGGTTAACCTTGCTACAGAATATAAGTCGCTGACCCATTATACAAAAGGTACGCAGTCACACATGCCCAACGACACATGCTCCCACTGATTGTACGTACACGGTTTCAGGGTCTATTTCACTCCCCTCCCGGGGTTCTTTTCGCCTTTCCCTCACGGTACTGGTTCACTATCGGTCAATCAGGAGTATTTAGCCTTGGAGGATGGTCCCCCCATCTTCAGACAGGATATCACGTGTCCCGCCCTACTCTTCAAGCTTCCACATAATC
>NZ_JBIDFH010000028.1:0-2902 GCF_046635745.1 Gilliamella sp. CG35 | reverse complement strand
AGCCTACATTTTTCAAGGGTTTAATAAATTTGGTTGCCCTTACCGCCGGTATAAACCCGACAATAAATTGACTGACATAATTAGGTAAACATTTTTGATGAAATGTTTTAGTTTATTTGCTTTTTTAATGTGTTGTGAATCCCATTAAAGGCTGGAGCAGAATGGTGTTTATGTCGCGCGATCATTCATTATTAAAGTTATACAGAATAGATTAATTATTGAACCTATAATGTTGATCTGGGTACTTAAAAATTAGCTCCCCACAAGTTAAGTGGGGAAGTGATTAACAAGCGTAAGGAACCAAATGAGAATTTGGCAATCCATTGTAGATATCGATCGCTTCTTGCCCTTCTGCAATAAACTCAACATCAATAGGATCGGGTGGGTTATTGGGATCTTTAAAATCTCCTTCTAAGAAAGCTTTATATTGCTCTAACACATATAAAAGTTGTTCTTTGGTCATAATGACTTGTTGTTCTTCGACGTATTCATTACCTATAAAAACATAATTTCCAGTAATCAAAACCCAGTGAGCATTACCAATGCCAAACATGCCATCGGGTGCTCGGCTGTGTTCTAAATCTGTCAAATTATTAATCCAGATATTGACTGAGTTTATTGAATATTGAATATCGTTACCTAACCAGGTAGCAATTTCACAAACTCCGTATCCTTGTGTAGGTGTATATCTAATATTATCATTGGGTAACAAGCCTGTAGGATAAAATTCTTTAGATTCATCTAACCAAGATAAGTATATTTTTTTATTTTTCATTTATTTTTTACCTTTATAAATTGGCCATGCAGTAGCACCCGTACCATTCGGTTTTTTATAATAGCCATATATTTCTATACCACTTGAAGACGTTCCCTGCCACATGTTTTTATCTTTTGGGTGTGGTATCGAGTTTTCAAAAGCACTTTTAATTTCCATTTCAGTTTGTCGTTTAGACCAATGCTCAGGAAAAAAGGTTGTTTCAGCTTGTTTTTTATACCATTTCCCCGTTGCAGGATCTCTGACTGATATATATCCTTTTGTGACACCATTAGTATCAGCTGCACCTGTCCACTTATCTACTTTAATATTCGGATCTTTTAAATAATGCCCACCAGTACCAACCTTAGTACCATTTGCATAAGTTTTTATTTCACCATTTAAAATATGTTCAGTATTGATTGTTACTTGAGTACCTTTACCTGTTTGTTGTTGAATTAATTCAGCAGGTGTAGAAGAAGGTTTAAAGTTATTAAGATAATCTCCAGCTTCACTTCCTGTATGCGTCGTCCTCGTTTCAGCAACATTATTCCAATTAACCTCATCTAATTCAACCTCTACCGCTTCAATTTTATGATGTACTTTCGCTCTGACTTCAGTGCCAGTTATTTTGATGCGGGCGTATTTTAATAAGCGTAGTGAACGGGTTAAGGGTTCGGCTAAGCCGCCGGCTATTATTCCTTCTAAGCTGTTTTTTAATCGTCCTTCTGCAAAACTATCGTCTGGTTTGGCTTGTAAATATTCGGTTATTGGGTTAGCCAGTTCGGGAAATTCTTGTACTAAGTTTGACAGGCGTTCTTCATGAGGGCTAAATACCGTAAAATCTGTGACACTGCCTGCTATCATCCCTTTTACCCACGAGCCTACATTTTTCAAGGGTTTTATAAATTTGGTTGCCCTTACCGCCGGTATAAACCCGACAATAAATTGACTGACACCATGTGTTATCCCGCCTGAGATAGTCTGTGGTGGTGATACCTCAGGCATTTGTATAGGATTAGGTGCCTGACCAATCGGTTTATCACTGATAATTTCTGCATGCACTCGAGCAAAAAATAGCGGAGATATCGGATTAATTAAGGTGCTATCCCATAATAAATCGAGTGTACTTTGCCCTGCATCTCGTAATCCACCCAATATCTGTAAGGGGACATCTTGATACCAGGCTCGGTGCTGTGTTTGTCGGTCAAAGATGACATCCACTAATTTTATATCCGGCTCAAGATTGACGTAAGCATGTCCACGACTATCAAGTTGACCCTGATAAATCATTCGTTGATTACTGTTATTAAATAACGTAAAAGAGTGATTCGGTAAGTTTTCGACACTGAATTCTATCCAGTTATCATCATCAAAGAAAAACAACTCCCGTTCCCGTATTTCTGCCGGGGTTAATTTACGTGGCGCTTTGTTGCTCGGTAGTCTTAAAAAATTGGTCTGAGGCGGTAATAATCCACAATCAAGTGTGAGTGGTTTTTCAATTAACAACGCCCGACCGGTTGTCAGGGCTTCTGTTAAGGCTTGCGTAACTTTGGCGTTATCATGACCATAGTGATTGTTGCCATAATATAACCCCAAGTTTTCCAGTGTCGGGTAAAGCTGTTGACATTGTTCAGGATGTTGAACGCAATGAGCAATAGCTTCATCTTGTGCAGCGCTGTAATCGTAACGAACGGTGTTATAACCGGATGCCTGTAACTGTGTTTTGGGAAACTCATAAAACCCATACTGGGCTAACAGACTTTCGGGGGCTTTCTTTTGTAGTGCCAGCCACTCTTTTTGAGTAATCAATTTATAACATTTCATACAGCTTGTTGTTCTCTATCCCTTATATACCAAATCCGTAATGCATAAGCTTAAACTGACGATTTAAAGCTAACATTTTGCATTTTATGGTTTTATTTTGCATTTTTATATAAAACCATTTTTTTAGGATAGATTATTTTTTGACAGGCGACAAGCTTTTTTTTCTTTTTTTAGGAAACAAATGCGCAATTTATTAGAAATGATTACCCGTTATTTTTTTAATCTCAACAAACAAATTCTAATTATAAATCATTAATCAAATGGTATTGCATAAGCAATAACCGATAAAAGTCAGAATAATGAATTTATTTCTGGCTCTTT
>NZ_JBIDFH010000027.1:0-3204 GCF_046635745.1 Gilliamella sp. CG35 | reverse complement strand
TTGCGTTGTTGATAGGCTTCTTTTCGAGCCCAATTACCCCAACGGGTTAATACTTGAGTGATATCATAATCAGCATTTAAACTCACTTTATTTAGCCATTGTTTTGGTTTATTATTTTCTTGAATATTCAGGTTCTGTGCTGTCATTATTTACCTCATAACTTTTCCATATAATTCCAATTTATAATGTTTAACTATTTATTAATCTGTGACTATTAACTTATTGTCATATGTTGAAGTACTTATTTTTTAGTAACAATATCGATAGGAAGAATTAAAAAAAAGGACGCGTTACCTTAATGTTTTGATATTTTCCCTTATTAAGATCATATTGATTTATGAGTCGACGGCGATAATCATAAAGTTGGTCAACATGTTTCTCAGCGACTTTTATTTGTTCATCAAGTAAAGCTAATTGTTGTTGTGGTGTCATCATAAAGTTTTCCTATTCAAAATAAAACACACCTATAATAACAATAGTTATCATTAAAATCAATAACTATTGTTATAAAAAATTAATGATAATCCTATAAAAACAAAATGTTTAAAGTTTTACACTAACATAATATTTTTATTAAAATTGGTGTCATACCACCTCAACAAAAAAAACATAAATTAACTTAATATCAATTATTTATTAATAAATATTACGACAACAAAAATAATGTTCTAATATGTATAGTACAATTTATAATCAAAATAGTGGTATTTAATATTTGATTAAAACTGAAAAACAATAACTTTTAGTCTTGACTAAATTGATAACTTATATTATCATCAGTTTTATCAAAACTAATTGACTTACCATAAAGTTAGCAATACCACGAGTTACTAATGGGGTAAGAAGATTCAAGTAGCTAGCAGAGGCGTACGAACATACTGCAGTTTTGATACGGTACTTGATAGCGTATTTTAAAGTTACAATATTGAGTACCTGACAACTGGAAAGACAGTGGTAGTCCACATTTTTGCCCCTATATTGGGGCTTTTTTAACCTTATTAGGACTATTCAAATTTTTATAAAAAGGTTAAAACAATACAGTTAATGATGAAATCCAGCAAGATAACAAAAAATCATTTTGATCATAACTGTGATTTAATATAGACATTTTATTGGAAGAAAAAGGTAAAGTGATAAAGAGGTTACCTATCATATTTTCATATCAGACTTGATAAAATCATTTTAATAGGTAACGCTACTTTTGAAGTATTAGTCGGTGTAAATTCATCCCTAATACTAGCTAAATAACAACCCTTGTTGAATGGGTTAAATACTCCTTATAATCATTATAAGTAAGTTCCGCAAACGGCTCTTTTTGCTTCATCTATACCCCAAGCACTAGGAAACGAAATCATTCCATCGTGACTTGAAACCAGAATCGCTTCTGAAATGGCTTCATTATTGTCATTAGTGGTGTTGTGAGATTCATTAGTATAATACCAACCAAATTTCCAATTAGATTTTGGATAAGTTACAATCAAACTATTATACTGTTGATTAAGCGATCTCCCCCACTCACTGAAGACACCATATCCAATTCCGCGTGTAAACACATTATAAATACGACCTTTCGCACCATCTAAATTTTTAGTCGAGAACTCGGATGAATTATTTAATTCTTTTCGGCTCAACAATTTTGAAGAACCTGTACATTGAGCCCTTGCATCGTTTTGATTTTGGAAAGATTGTAATTTTGGTTCAAGCCATAAATCAAGACTGAATGTATAATCATAATGGATTTTATCATCAGATTTTAAGGTTGCCGTTATAGTGACCGTTTTAGTAGGCTGGTTAAGCGTAATTAAACCATCTTTATCAACAGTAACAGAACTATTATTTGTCGTGAAGGTATAATCGTTTTGTACACCACCCATGACTAACTGAAATTGCGCACCGGCAAAACCTGTCGTTGGAAAATGTTTTTTAGATAAGGTAGGTGTCACTTTAAATCCTTGATTGAAGACATAATCTTCAGTTACTCCGCCACCTACTGCAAAATTAGGTTTATTTTTAGGAATGTTATTTATACCAATTCCGGTGAGATTCCACTTTTCATCATTCTCAGATTTGTCATTTTTAACTGAACGCCATTGAGTAAGTGGATCTGAGATAAGACTATAAGGTTTTGCAAAGCAAGTATTAGCGATAGCTATTTGATAAGTTTTTGTTATAGGCTGAGCACCCATTGATTGAGTTTCAATAAAATTGACAGGATCGCTTTCATTAGGATCGCCAAATTGAGTATGAACTTTAATATCAGTCGCGGTGATTTCTAATTTTAACGGCATTTTATATTTGTTATGGCTACAAGCAATATTATTAAAATCTGCAGGATCGATTTTAACATTATTACTATCCTTCCAAACATAATTTAATGTGTTGCTGATGGGTTGCTTAGGATCAAAAGCATCATTATTAATATCAAAATAATCACCCTTATTATCATCAATAGTTGTTCTAGGAACAAAATAACTTTTTATGACAAAATCATTTAAGTTAGTCGTATGATCAAAATATTTGGTGGTATTACTAGTGATGTTACCGGATATTTCATTGTAATCAGTACCGTTGTAATTAAAACCTAATTTATTAACGATCGATTCTGTTGCAAAAAAGACAGGTTTATCCCCTTTTATCGAATTGACGGTCGTTGTTGATAGTGCTGCATTAGCAGGATTAACTGAAATGAAAGCCAAAACTGCACTTAAATAACTCAGTTTAGTTGCAGTCCTATTTTTTTTTAGCATAGATAATAAGCAATTTAAATGCGAACCTATATTCAATTTAGAGATGACTAAATGGTTAGGTTTGTATTCACTAAAATTTCGTGAATTAGGGTTGATAATGTGCTTCATATAGTTTTCTTCATTAACAAAATAACAAATCAATCACAAATCTTAAGATTGATTTAATAACTTCACATTCATCCAATTAATTTAAATGAAGAGGTGATCCTTTTAAATATTATTGATCGGATTTATCGATCCATCAACACCCAATCAATTTAAAATCACTATCAAAAATAATAAGATACTGCTATATTCCTTACATTATTTTCAATATGAGGAGATAATAAAATTGATTTAATAATTGAAAAATTTATCCACTTAATTTAAAAGAAGAGATAATCTTCAAAAATATTATTGATCGGATTTATCGATCTATCAATATACGATCAATTTAGAATCACTATCAAAACAACAT
>NZ_JBIDFH010000026.1:0-4922 GCF_046635745.1 Gilliamella sp. CG35 | reverse complement strand
GATCGTTCAGTGCAACTTATCGTTGATACCGGTGCGTCTGCTCAGAACTTATTTATCAAAGGGCAAGGCGGTGATATTCATTTAGATGTTAAGGATGAAAAAGGTAATGGCGCCAAAAATATTCCCATTAAACTAATTAATTCTGCATCAACAAAAGAGTTAACGCTTGCCACCAATGATAAAGGTGAAATTGACATCAAAAATACTTTAAAAACCTATAAGTATGACCTAATTGTTGATATTGAAGATTTTATTGCTGACTCAAGTAATCAAACTAAATATACCTTATGGGATGCAACATTACCCGATAATTCGCATAAATACATTAATACGATAGAGTTTAATATGAATGGTATCAATCAAAAAGGTGCATTCAATATAAAACCACGTAATGAATGGGGCGTCGATGGAATCGTAGCTATAGATCAAAACAATGACGGTATCTATGGTGCTGATACGGATACTGGCGCATTAGGTATGAATGTCGAGCTTTACTATCCCGGCACGACAACCAAAGTTTTGGGCACAAAAACGATAACTACAAGCGATGATGGTCTATATCGTTTTAAAGATTTAGCGGTGGCGAGTTATGACATAAAAGTAACCAATGTGAAAGCGCCTTATATTCCACTTAGCAAACTTGAACAAAACATCAAAATAACAGATGCAAATAACCAAACAAGTGGTCCGACATTTTTATTAAAAATTGATCCAAATGATTCAAGTTTATCTGGTATATCGGGTCAGGTATTTGTCTTATCAAATCAGTTTTTGCCTAGGGGACCTGATTCTGGTAAGCCTTATAATATATTACCTGTATCAAATACGACTTATTTAGAAACCCCCGTCGATCTTTATCAATACGATGATAGTACATGGAAAAAGATTGCTACACAAACAACAAATAAGAGCAATGGATTATATCAATTCCGTGGTTTGGCGATCGGCAAAGATTATAAAGTGGTCATTAACGAATCTGGTATAGATTTAAATTCCTATATTTTTGTGAATGATTCTGATGGTAAATCAACCAGTACTTCACCAAAATCAAGAAGTAGCCATAAAGGGAAAGTAAAACTTAGTAATGGTACTCAGGCTAATATCGCCCCTAAAGAAATTATTGTTGTTGGTTTAGGTAAAGGAACCCAATCGAATCGAAACTTTTGGTATTCTCCTCTTCGAGAGAACTTAGGAACGTTAAACGTTGAAAGCAATATTAGAACAGCTAATTTAACTACAGCTTGGGGTGGTGTGGTTGATGGTGTCAGCTTAACACACACTGCTACAACTTACATGAAAGTCTCTTTTTATGAAGAAGATGGCGTAACTCCGCTTCTTGATAAACAAGGAACCCCATTAGCTGCAACGCTTGGCAAACCTGGTTCTTATGGCGTGCTCGGTGCACTTGGTAGGATAGCTGCTCCGATTGATCATGCCGGGTTATATACTTATAAAATTGATGATATTAATGACGAAATTGAAGCTGACTATTCGAGTGGTGATTATATTTTAACGATACAAACGGAACTTTCACACTCGAATGCTATGTATTTCAAACCTAAAAAGCCGAATACGCTATCTGGTTATGTTTATCTGAATAATAGCCATTCTGGCGCTTTGGGTGATTATAACCCAGATGAAGATACAGCAATTAAATTTGCCCAGGTATCGTTATACAAAAAGCAGTCAGATAATACATGGAACTTATTCACAAATTTTGGTACGAATCAGGACGGTTATTATAATTTTACAAATCTACCGGATGGTCAATATCGTGTTTTAACTAGACCAAGTTTTTCTGCTGGAAGTAATTTTAATTCACAAGATATTGAACTTGAAAATAATGATCAAAATACTGGCGTTGAAAATAACCAGTCAGTTTTTGAAATAAAAATTGAAGGTGGAAAAGCGCATAATAAGGGAACTAACTTTTGGTATAAGCTGAAACAACAAGATTATGTTGTTCGTGGTAAAGTTTACCTAGATACATATTCTGGCAAAGGGAAATTAGAAGTTAATATTCCAGGGACTTATGATGATCTACCACTTTTTGATGCGACAGTCTTACTTTGTAAAGATAACAATGCTTGTGTAATAGGCGGACAAAGTGTTATTGCATCTAAAAAAACTGGTTCTGATGGACTTTATAAATTTACCGGCGCTGATGGGCTAACAGCTGGAAAAGATTTTATCGTTAAAGCATTACGTAAAAGCGTAACAGCAGTAGAAAATAGCAGTCAAGATCTTGCAGCTAGCCATAAAATTCGATTTGACAAACTTGGTGCACCAATTGTTAAAAATTTTCTAATGCAAGGAAAAGGTAATATTCGTGCTATGCCTGTTAATGATATGAATGGCGATAGGTATGGTTCAGATTCAGAGAGAGGGACTAATACATCAAATGTTTATTATTGGGATAAAAACAGTAATGATTATCAGTATTGGGGTAAGTTCTGGACGATGGAGCTATACTCATTACCGGAAGGCAAATACCGTATAGTTCACACTCCGGGCAATGATTTTATCGACATTGCGGATGTGGATCCAGCAACACCACCAGGAACGTTAGATTTTGAAGTATTAGCCGATGGTTCACTTGCCAATAATTTAGATAAAAATAAATTATATCTAATGCAAGCTCAAGTTGTACCATCAAATACGACCGAGGCAATTTCGGGCAAGCTTTATCTGGATGTAACAGGTTCTAAAAACAAAGACGGGGCAGCTGAGCTCACTAAAGAAGAACTTATTCAATATAATAAAGGTTTGCTAACCGTAAGTGGTATTTTTACCCCTCGCATCTACCCGGGATATTTTAACGGTAATGTTGACGATATTTTGGATCAAGTTGACTTTATCGATAAAAATCTACAATACACGGGCGAATTTGCTTATACAGCCGCGAATTCAACGCGAGGAAAATTATATCTAACCAATATGTTATTACGTTTAACTGGTCTGGATACCACGCAATTTGAATTGGTCGGTAACAGTGGTCAGTTAAAAGGCGCTTATCTGCCAACAAAAGTACAAACAAATCTGGAATATATGCAAGTTGCGCCTTCAGGTTTATTGGGAGCACCAGATCAGTACTGGTTAGTAAAACTGAAAAATGATACAGAGATCAGTGGTCGACTTTATTACGATTATGACGATGATGGTTTTTTTACTCCGGGCACAAATGATGTTGTGATTTCGGGTGTCACCGTTGAGTTATATCGTAATGGTGAACTCTATGCAAAAACTAAAACCGATAAATCCGGTCTATATAACTTTAAAAATTTATTTAATGATACTTATACCGTTAAAGTTACTGAACAGGGTTTAGATAAACAACGTTATGAATTAAAGAGTGTTTCAAATACAGTAACGGGTATTACCATTGATGGAAAAACACCAAAAGTAACGGGTGATAATTTAGATTTTATTTACAAGAAAAACGGCGATGCGGCGATCACCGGTCATGTAATGGTTGATATTAACAATAATGGCACACTAGAAAATTATGTTAATAAAACAGGGGACATGGCGATACCGGATATAAACGTCAAATTATATAAATTTGATGGTTCCAATCGTACGTTTTATCGTGAAGTAAAAACGAATGCAAAAGGTTACTATAGTTTTAGTGGTATTGATTTAAATACTGATTATATTGTAGAAATTGAACCCACAAAAGATTTTGGTGTTATTGCTAATGCAGAGGGTAACACAAATATCAATTTAAAACCGATTCACTTTGAAGATGTTGGAAAGACAGTTCAAAACCAATACTTCTTATTGGCAGGAAGTTCAAATAGTTCACCGTCAGCTGGTATAAACAGTAGTTATGCAATCAACAGCGGAATTTCTGGAAAAACCTTGTTAAATGGTAGCGATCCAGTTGAGCCAATTACTCAAGTTTTAATTGGTTTACGTGATGCAAACAATAACGAGATTGCACGTCAGTATACCAATGATAAAGGTGAATACCACTTCTATAATCTATCCCAAGGGAAGTACAGCATTAATATTGTCGCTTCACCAGATGGTTATTCATTAGTTAAAAACAGTAAAGGTACCACTCAACCAATTGATACTTTATCTGGTCTAGATTTAACTAATGTGGGTATAAAAGACAATAATTTCTATTTTAAACAAGCGAGTGATGAAGGTATTGGTGGTAAAATCTATGTTGATTATGCCGATAATAATACCGATTTTAATCAGTTAAATGAGTTTGCCTATTTACTTGATAGTGCGATCACGTATACCGTTGAGCTACGTGACGGTTTAGATGGAACTGGTAAGCTATTAATGACCCAACAAACCGTAGATGGTGAGTATCATTTCTCTAATCTGGTGTTTGGTGATAATGCTAACTATTCTGTGGTACTGAAATTAGACGCTAATGCCGACCATGAGTTTAAACAAAGCTCAGCAGGTAACGATCCGAAACATATTGTTATTCCGGTTGCGAATTTACCAAAAAAAGGTTCACTGGATAACAATTATCTGTTGGTAGGAAAATTAAAAATCGATGGTTATGTCTGGGTTGATGAAAATGACAGCAAAGACAGACAGGGTGATGAAGGGCTTAATGGCATTAATGTGACCCTTAATTATCAGGCACCGGGTGCAACGGATTATGTCGAGCTTAAAAAGGTTAATACCGACACTTCAGGTCACTATCAGTTTGAAAAATTACCGAAAGGCGGTAACTATCAAATTAAGGTTAGCACACCGGAAGGAACGGAATTAATTGCGGACACTGTCATAGCCGGAAATAGTGATAGCTTTGAGTTTAAAACGTTAAAACAAAATGAGTTAGACAAAAGTTCAGCGTATAAATATATTGCCATGATCAAAGGTCATGTCAGCATTGATATAGACAACAGCCGAACCCACTCAGCGATTGATGCGGATTTATCCGGTTTAGCATT
>NZ_JBIDFH010000025.1:0-6685 GCF_046635745.1 Gilliamella sp. CG35 | reverse complement strand
TATTCCGAGCGACAATTTAAAACCAACCGCATAGACCACACGACATCGGATGTTTATGGGGTAAGTTATAAACCGACGGAAGCCCAATTTATAGAGGGGTCTTACTCGATAGGTCGTGTGAGCAACCGTCACCGCAATCACACCAGTTTAACCGGAAATGATGAAACTCGTCGTGATGTTTGGGCGGTGGGATACGGTTATAAAAATGATGTTTTCCAAATCCGTAATCGTGTGGAATACCGAATCGATAACGGCAATGAACGCATAAGACAATGGGTGACTACTAACCGGGCGAAGACGGTGGTCAATGAAGACTTAAGCTGGCTGGTACAGTTTGACTTTGCCAAGACGTTAGGGGAGCACAGAAACAACAGTGAAGTGGTGAGTAACTACACGGAATCGATGGTTGGTTTTGCTTACCGACCAAGAGCGATAAATAACCTGAACTTATTTGGTAAATTGACGTATGTGTATGGATTAGACCCGGATGACCAGTTGATAGTGAACTCAACGTCATCAAGCGGTAAACGTTATACGTCGAGCTTGTATGACCAAAAGAGCTGGGTATGGTCATTAGAAGGTGTTTACGAATGGAATGCGAACTGGGAAACGGCGTTTAAGGCGGCGCACAGACAGGGTCATTTACGTTATAAAGGTGAAAGTGACTGGTACTCATCGGGTGCAAGTTTGTATGCGGTGCGTGTTAATTACAAGACAGGCGACTGGGAATATCAGGTTGAAGGTCGAACGCTACGAACAAGTCTGGCAGATGACCACAAAGACGGATTGGTGACCAGTGTTTATCGTTATATTGGTGACAACATCAAGATGGGCGTGGGTTACAACTTCACGGATTATAACGACAACTTAACACACCTGAACTACCGTTCACGAGGTTGGTTTGTCAATGTAGTGGGGAGTTTCTAATGAACAGTTGGCAAAAAGTTACCGGTGTAGAAAAGCACTTACCGAAGATGCAGTTCAATGCCCCAAGGGTTGAAAAACGTAAAGAAGAGAAGAATTTACGCATATCAGGAGAGAAGATAATGCGAACTGAGCATAATGCAACAGTGCAAAAGACGATGCTAAGAAGCATAAAGCGCTTATTAGCTTCTGCGTTGATATCGATGACGACGATATCAACAGCATATGCCTTTGATATAGGTGGAAAAGTCTATTTAGATTATGACAATACGGCCAGTAAAACAGAAATGCCGTTAACGGGTTTAAAAGTTGAATTATATGACAGTAATCAAAAGTTACTATCGGACACGACCACAAATCAGGACGGTAGCTATAAATTAGATGCGCCGTTACTGGGGACATATAAGGTTGTAGCAAAGACGACGGAAGGTGAAACCATTGATCGTTCAGTGCAACTTATCGTTGATACCGGTGCGTCTGCTCAGAACTTATTTATCAAAGGGCAAGGCGGTGATATCAACTTAGCGATAAAAGACGACAAAGGAAATGGTGCAAAGAATATTCCTGTTAGGTTGATTCATACCTCTTCTTCAAGGCAAATTGTTTTTGCAACCAATAATGATGGTGTAGTTGAACTTAAAAATACCTTAAAAGGGCATCTGTATGACATGACGGTTGATACAGCAGATTTTGTTGCTGACTCAAGTAATAAAATCAAATATGCTTTATGGGATGCAACATTACCAGACAGTAAAAACGCCTACGTTAATAAAATTAGCTTTAATATGGCGGGTAAAAATCAAAAAGGGCAATTTAATGTTAAACCACGTAATGAATGGGGTATTGACGGAGTTGTCGCTATTGATCAAAATGGTGATGGGATCTATACAGTAGGCTCTGATACCGGTGCGATTGATATGAATGTCGAGCTTTACTATCCCGGCACGACAACCAAAGTACTAGGTACAGGAACAATAACTACAACTGATAATGGCCGTTATCGTTTTAGAGATCTAGCTGTTGCAAGTTATGACATAAAAGTAACCAATGTAAAAGCACCTTATATTCCACAGAATAAAACCGAACAAACTGTTAAAATAACTGATGCAATCGGTCAAACAAGTGGCCCGACATTTTTGTTAAATATTGATCCGAACGATACAACTTTAGCAGGTATATCAGGTTCGGTATTTGCATTAGGTTCAGAACAATTCCCTGAAGACGGCCCAGATGGGGGTAAAACAGGAAATACTTTACCTAAGGATGGTAGTATCTTTCTTAACACGCCAGTCAATCTTTATCAGCATGATGGTAATAGTTGGATATTAATTGCTAAACAGACCACTAATAAAGCGGGGGCTTATAAATTTGGAGGACTAAGAGCAAATAAAGATTATAAAGTCGTTTTAGATGAATCTGGTATTGATACGACCAAATATTTCTTTATTGGCGATACAGATGGTAAATCAACCAGTACCTCATCTGAATCAAAAAGTACTCATAAAGGTAAAGTAAAACTCAGCAATGGTAAGCAAGACAAAATTGCTCCGAAAGAGATTATTATTCCCAATTTAAGTGGTGGTACTAAGTCAAATCAAAACTTTTGGTATTCAATCATTGCACCAAGTCTATTAGCTGTAGAAAGTAGCTTACAGTCTACAAATAACCACGGAAACTGGGGTGGTATACAAAATGGTATTAGTGAATTAAGTACCGGACCTTATCTAGAGGTTGCTTTTTTTGAAGAAGATGGTGTCACGCCTGCGACCAAATTAGATGGGACACGTTTATATGCTAAATATCTAAAAGGTCCAGATGATTACTCGCGTGCTCAACGAGCTAGGATTAATTCTGATCATGGTGGAATTTATACTTACAAAATTATTGGATATGATTCAAATTATTTAGATATCCAAAGTGTTACACAAGAATATCGAGTAAGATCGGTTGCAAATAATGCAAGCGCTACCGAAAGATTGGGTGGTTTTTCTATTGTATATTTTAGAGGTAAAACGCCTAACAGTATTTCGGGCTATGTTTACTTAAATAATAGCCATGTTGGTACCACCGGTAATTATGATCCTAAGTTAGATACGCCTATTAGATACACTCGTGTCGTTTTACAGCATAAACAAGTATCTACTGGCAATTGGGAACGTGATGATATTGCTGTTATGGGAACAAACAATGATGGTTGGTATAACTTTACCAAGTTACCTGATGGTGAATATCGAGTAGTTGTTCAATCTGCTTTCGGCGCTGGCAGTAATGCGGATAAAAATGCTATTGAATTAGAACGTAATGATCAAAACGATACTATTGTTAATGAAACTTCTAGCATTATTGTAAAAGTAAAAGGTGGTCAAAACTATACTAAAGATACTAATTTCTGGTTTAAATTAAAACAACGAGATTATATTGCTAAAGGTACAGTTTATTTAGATACTTACAGAGGAGACGGTATACTTACTGTAGGTGGGACGGCTGATGCCTTTGATAGACCATTGTTTGATGCGACAGTTTTATTATGTAAAGATAATAATGATTGTACTTCACGCTCAGGTAAGAGTGTATTAGCTTCACAAAAAACCGATAAAACAGGGCGTTATGAGTTCACTGGAAATGATGGACTGACGAGTGGGAAAGATTTTATCATTAAAGTTGTTCGCTCAGATACTGAGGCAGTAACAGATCCAAAACAAGGTCTTGCTCAGTTGCAAACGATTCGTTTTGATAAAATAGATTTACCTATTATCCATAACTTTTTAATGCAAGGTAAAAGTAATGCAATTACCTTTATTCCTATCAATGATTTAGATGGAAATGGTGAGTATGAAGGTAATGGTTCCAAAGAACAAGGTTATGGTAGATTTAAAGTTCTTTATTGGGATGGAAGTACTTACCAAGAATGGATGACTGGCGGAGATTTTTATCAGAATTTAATTCTTAACCGTTTACCAAAAGGTAAATATCGCATTATACATGATCCAGATAATACTAATTATAGTTATATTGATATTGCCGACAAAGATCCTGCTACAGCTGTAGGTATTTTTGACATAGAAGTCTTGGCCGATGGTACTTTAGCTAATAATGTTGAATCTAGTCAATATATTATGCAAGCATCAAAAGCATCTAAAGGAATATCAGGAAATCTTTACCTAGATATTACAGGTTCCAAAAAAATAGAAGATGCAGTTTTATTAACAAGTCAAGAGTTAATGAGATATAATAAAGATGCGCTTAGAGTAGAAGGCTTTTTTACGCCTCGTTTCTATAATGGATACAATAATGGAAATGTTAGCGCTATTTTAAATCAATATGACTTTATCGATAACAATGTAAAATATACGGGCGAATTTGTTTATAATGACACTAATTCACCTCGTGGTAATTTGTATTTAACTAATATAATTCTTAGATTACGTGGACTAGATTCACAACAATTTGAATTAGTTGCTAGTGGTAATGAACCTCAAGGCAAGCTTATTCCTAGTGAACTGAAAAAACCAGAGTTTTTACAAGTTGCCCCTATTCCATCTGCTGGTGCAACTGATCAGTATTGGATAGTAAAACTGAAACAACCTACCGAAATCAGTGGTCGACTTTATTTTGACTATGATGAGGATGGTAACTTCAATGCTAGTAAAAGTGATGTGCCACTTGCCGGAGTAACGGTTGAATTATATCGTGATGGAAAATTCTATGTTAAAACTAAAACCGATAAATCTGGTATATACACTTTCCAAAATTTATTTAATGATACTTATACCATTAAAGTTACAGAAGAAGGCTTGGATGTAAGCGTTTATGAACTAAAATCAGAGTTTGATACTGTACCAAATATTAAAATTACATCACAAACACCAAAAGTATCAGGTGGTAATTTAGATTTCATCTATAAGAAAAATGGTGATGCAGCTATTGCAGGTTATGTAATGGTTGATATTAACAACAATGGTAGAACGGATATTAGTTTTGATAAAACAGGTGATCTTCCTGTATCGAATGTTAAGGTTAAATTATTTAAAAAATTAAATAATTCTCTTATTAACTATCTTGAAAGTACTACTAATGAGAAAGGCTATTATAGTTTCACTGGAATTGATCTTAATACGGACTACGTAGTTCAAGTTGTTCCTACAAGCAATTATGGCGTTATTTCAAATGCTAATCAAAAAGCTAGTGCAACTTTAGACACAATAACCTTTAAAGATATTGGACGAACTGTACAAAACCAATCCTTCCTATTAGCAGGTAGTTCAAACAGTTCACCGGCGGCAGGTATAAGCAGTAATCAAGCAATCAATAGTGGTATTGCGGGTAAAACTATTATTGACGGTACATCACCTGAATTACCAATTGATCATGTATTGATTGGTCTAGTTGATTCAAACGGAACTGAGATCGCTCGTCAATATACCAATGATAAAGGTGAATATCATTTCTATAACTTACCTTCCGGTAAGTACAGTATTAATGTTGTAACCTCGCCGGATGGTTATTCATTAGTTAAAAATAGTGAAGGTTCAACTCAACCAATCAGTACTTTATCCAATATTCAAATAACCAATACTGGTGTCTTTGGTAATAGTTTCTATTATAAAGAAGCAAGTGCTAACGGTATTCAAGGGAAAATCTTCGTCGATTATGCCGATAATAATAACGATTTAGATCCTACAAAGGCGTTTACCTATTTACTTGATAGTGCGATCTCGTATACCGTTGAATTGCATGACGGTTTAGATGGTACTGGTAAGTTATTAATGACCCAACAAACCGTGGATGGTGAGTATCAATTCCCTAATTTGATGTTTGGTAATAGTGCTAACTATTCTGTGGTACTGAAATTAGACGCTAATGCCGACCATGAGTTTAAACAAAGCTCAGCAGGTAAAGATCCGAAACATATTGTTATTCCGGTTGCGAGTTTACCAAAACAAGGCTCACTGGATAATAATTATCTGTTGGTAGGAAAACAAAAAATCGATGGTGTCGTCTGGATTGATGAAAATGACAGCAAAGACAGACAGGATAACGAAGGGCGTAATGGCATCAATGTGACCCTTAATTATCAGGCACCGGGTGCAACGGATTATGTTGAACTTAAAAAAGTTGACACCAAAACGGTGAATGGCAAACAAGGTTACTATCAGTTTGAAAAATTACCGAAAGGCGGTAACTACCAAATTAAGGTTAGCACACCGGAAGGAACGGAATTAATTGCGGACAGTGTCATAGCCGGAAATAGCGATAGCTTTGAGTTTAACCCGTTAACACAAAATGAGTTAGACAAAAATTCAGCGTATAAATATATTGCCATGATTAAAGGTCATGTCAGCATTGATATAGACAACAGCCGAACCCACTCAGCGATTGATGCGGATTTATCCGGTTTAGCATTAACTCTGACTAAAACGGGTAGCACAATTACGAAACAAGTGACCACTGACAGTAAAGGTAACTTTGAGGCGGGCAACGTATCGGAAGGCGATTGGATTATCACGGCAGACAGTTCGCAAAGTGTGGCTGACTGGGATGGTTATCAATTGAGCTATACGGATATAGGTCAAGGTGCAGTTAAAGCCGGGTCACCTAACTTATCGCTAAAAGTGCATGTTGCTGATAATAAGTCATTAGTTAACGGAATAGAAATAGGTTATCACGGCAGTGCGGTTATCAAGGGTTATGTGGTGATCGATGCCGATAACGACGGAAAATACAGCGCAAATGATATTGCCTTTGGCGCATTAAGTACGCC
>NZ_JBIDFH010000024.1:0-7370 GCF_046635745.1 Gilliamella sp. CG35 | reverse complement strand
TTACCGTTAAAATATCCCGGGTAGATGCGAGGGGTAAAAATACCACTTACGGTTAGCAAACCTTTATTATATTGAATGAGTTCTTCTTTAGTGAGCTCAACTGCTTCATCTTTGTTTTTAGAACCTGTTACATCCAAGTAAAGCTTGCCCGAAATTGCCTCGGTCGTATTTGATGATGAAACTTGAGCTTGCATTAGGAATAGATTATTTTTATCTAAATTATTGGCAAGTGAACCATCGGCTAATACTTCAAAATCTAACGTTCCTGGTGGTGTTGCTGGGTCCATATCTGCAATATCGATAAAATTATCACCCTGATTGTGAACGACACGATATCTGCCTTGAGGCAATGATTTTAGCTTGATCGTTCGATAGTAATCACCAATATCACCCCATTTTTCATAATCACTTCCATTCCAGAAGTAAATTTGAAAATATCCATTTCCATTCTCAATCGTTTGCTCACCTGCATACTTCATATCACCATTGAGATCATTAACAGGCGCCCCCGAAAATTGTCCTTTTCCTTGCATTAGAAAGTGCTTAGTTAATGGCATATCAAGTTGTTTAAACTGTACTTTATAACTTGGTGCTAACTCTTTATCAGGATTAGTGACAGCCGTTGTACCTGAATAGATAGTTTTAACGATATAAGTCACATCTCGATTAATACCATCTTGTTGCCCTTGAAAGCTATATTCACCCTTGGCATTCGTTAGTTTTTTCCCAATAAAATTACTTCCGTTTTCAGTACAATCATTGGTACCGTCATCTTCGCAAAGTAAAACAATAGCATTCTTTAAAGGTAAGTCATTAGCATTGTACATTTGCTCGGTTTGTATCTCACCATCACCTAACCATG
The DNA here is from genome assembly GCF_046635745.1 of Gilliamella sp. CG35. NCBI lineage: Bacteria > Pseudomonadati > Pseudomonadota > Gammaproteobacteria > Orbales > Orbaceae > Gilliamella > Gilliamella sp. CG35. Next base: position 6,508 of record NZ_JBIDFH010000024.1, on the reverse strand, counting down.
TATCTAAAAATACTGAGCCACGAAGTATGTGTTGATTAATTTTTAATTTATACCAGATGTTAGTATCTGTGTTATATTTGTTACCACCACTCGCATTAACAATAATGCTCGATATCATTTTTCTATTATCATTAGGATCGATACTCGAACCACTATTCTGATCATTATTTTCGAAATCAATATCGCCATTCCTTATATCACTGCCGCCACCATATTCCTGTTTAGCCGTAACACGATACTCTCCATTAGGCAAATTAGTGAAATTGTAATGACCCTTGTCATCTGTTGCGAATTCGGTGATAACTGTCCATTCTCCAAATACTTCACGCTCCAGAGTAACCCGATTTTGTTTAATTGGTGTATCTTGATTTGGATTATAAGTACCCAAAGTACCAGAATGACTATTATTTAAATAAACATATCCGGAAATCGTATTGGGTCTTGTTGGTGTAAAATAGATGGTATCTCCCCAAGTTTTAGCCGGTGCAACATTAACCGAATATTCGCCATTATATGATTCGGGATAATCCAAATTATCCTTATCATATTCAACAACAGAATAATAAAACAAACCCGCATGATCGATAGGATAATTTTGTGAGCCTCTTACGCCATAAAAACCCGGCTTTTGATAGCTGACTTCTAATTTATTACCTTGTAAATCGGTTGCTGGAGTCACACCATCTTCTTCAAAAAAGACAATTTTAGTATAAGTACTGGCGGTAATCGCTTCGAGCCCATTAATCGTTGAACTCCAGCTCCATTCCCCATTGGCTGTTTTCAAATAATTGACGACTAATAAATTACCTAAATCTTTACGTATTGGTGAATACCAAAAGTTTTGGTTGGTTTTTTGCTCATTAAGTTTAGGTAAAATAATCTCTTTAGCAGCAATATTAGCTTGTGTACCATTACTTAATGTGACTTTTCCTTTATGAATACTTTTTGATTTAGAGGAGGTACTGGTTGATTTACCGTCTGTATCATTGACAAAAATATTTTCATTTAAATTTATATTTGATTCCGTGACAACAACTTTATAATCTTTGTTTTTTACTAATCCAACAAACTGATAGGTGCCCAAATTACCGGCTGTTAATTGAGAAGCAATTTTTTCCCAATCGGTTCCATTATGTTGGTAAAGTTCGACAGTGGTATTAATTCCTGTACTACCCAGAGTGGCAAGCGGAATATTATTGCCCGTTTTACCTGAATCTGGACCTGCTTTAATATATTGCTGAGGTCCTAGTACAAACACATTTCCAGATATACCAGCTAACGTTGTATCGTTCGGATCCATTTTTAATAAAAATGTCGGACCACTTGTTTGATTATTTTCGTCTGTTATTTTAACGTTTTGTTCAATTTTACTAATTGGAATATAAGGTGCTTTAACATTGGTTACCTTAATGTCATAACTCGCCACCGCTAAGTCTTTAAAACGATATCGACCATTATCAGTAGTAGTCATTGTTTTTGTACCCAGTACTTTGGTTGTCGTGCCAGGATAAAAAAGCTCGACATTCATATCAATCGCACCGGTATCAAAATCTACTGTATAGATCCCATCACCATTTTGATCGATAGCGACAACACCATCGACACCCCATTCATTACGTGGTTTAACATTAAACACACCTTTTTGGTTTTTACCCGCCATATTAAAACTAATTTTGTCAACGTAGGCGTTTTTGCTATCCGGTAACGTTGCATCCCATAAGGCATATTTGATTTTATTACTTGAATCTGCAATAAAATCTTCTGCATCAACCACCATATCATACTGATGCCCTTTTAAGGTATTTTTAAGTTCGACTGTACCACTATTACTTGTTACAAAAATAGGAGTTTTGGAAGAAGCACTATAAATTAGTCTAACAGGGATATTCTTTGCACCGGCGCCTTTGTCATCTTTTATCACTAAGTTGATATCACCGCCTTGCCCTTTGATAAATAAGTTCTGAGCAGAGGCGCCGGTATCCACTATCAGTTGTACTGAGCGATCAATGGTTTCACCTTCAGTCGTTTTGGCAACAATCTTATATGTCCCCAGGAACGGCGCATCTAATTTATAGCTTCCATCTTGGTTGGTTGTTGCATCAGATAATAGTTTTTGGTTACTATCATATAATTCAACTTTTAAACCCGTTAACGGCATTTCCGTTTTGCTTGCCGTATTATCATAATCTAAATAGACTTTTCCACCTATATCAAAGCCATACGCAGTTGATAGTGTCACCATCGATATAAACGCTGAGGCTAATAGTTGTTTTATACCCCTTAGCATTCTTTTTTTCACTGTTGCATGATGTGCAGTTCGCATTATCTTTTCTCCTGATATGCGCAAATTCTCTTCTTTTCGTTTTTCTACTTTTCGGTTTGATTTGATTTGCACGGATGAATACATCTGACCTCTATTAACTTTTTGCCAACTGTTCATTAGAAACTCCCTACTACATTGACAAACCAACCATGTGAACGGTAGTTCAGACGCGTTAAGTTGTCATTGTAATCCGTAAAGTTATAACCTATTCCCATCTTGATATTGTCACCGACATTTCGGTAAATACTGGTCACAACCCCGTCTTTATGGTCATCCGCTAGGTTTGTACGTAACGTTCGACCTTCTATCTGGTATTCCCAGTCACCTGTCTTGTAATTGAGGCGAAGTGCATATAAGCTTGCTCCTGATGAGTACCACGTGCTTTCACCTTTATAACGTAAATGCCCTTGTCGGTGCGCCGCTTTAAACGCTGTTTCCCAGTTCGCATTCCACTCATACACACCTTCTAATGACCACACCCAACTTTTTTGGTCATACAGGCTTGAGGTATAGCTTTTGCTATTTGACGATGTTGAATTTGCTATCAGCTGATCATCCGGATCTAAACCATACACATACGTTAGCTTTCCGAATAAATTCAGGTTATTGATAGATAACGGGCGATAAGCAAAGCCTAATGTCGATTCCGTGTAGTTACTCACCACTTCACTGTTGTTATCGTGCTCTCCTAACGTTTTTGCAAAATCAAACTGTGCCATCCAGCTTAGGTTCTCGTTCACGGTCGTTTTTGCCCGGTTGGTCGTTACCCATTGACGGATCCGCTCACTACCTTCATCTATCCGGTATTCCACCCGGTTACGTACCTGAACAGTATCATTTTTATAACCATATCCTACTGCATACACATCCCGGCGGGTTTCATCATTTCCGGTTAAACTGGTATTGTGGTTTCGGTAACGATTATTCACCCGTCCTACCGAGTAAGACCCCTCTATAAATTGTGCTTCCGTCGGTTTATAACTTACCCCATAAACATCAGAAGTGGTTCGGTCAATTTTGGTGGTTTTAAATTGACGCTCTGAGTAAAGCTCCATCTGACTGGTCGCTTTGGTGCGTCCCCCAACAATTGTCGTAATACCCCGCCCCGAGGTCGAGTCCACATCATTTAAGACTTTGGTATATAAACTGGTGCGGTCATTTACATCCCAGCTCCCCTGAACACCACCACCGGCACCCCGATTTGATGCAAATACTTCTGCACCCAAATTGATGCTTTCGGTAATTTGTGAACTGTATCCTAAGGTGGTACGGTTATCATTCGCCACATCGCCCGATTTACCTAACGTCAGCTGCTGAATGATGTAACCTTTGTCCCGTCCGTCAAAAAACGAGCGTTCCAGTTTCGCCGCCACTAAGGTTTCACGGGTAGAAGCATCACCATAATTATGTGTGTTGCGTTGTTGTAACTCTAACGCCGTTTTATATAAGTCACCGAGTGTTGTGTAATATTGAGCACGCGCGATTTTTTCGACATAATTTGCCTTGTCTTTTTCACGACTGTAACCCAGTAAGATACCTTTTTTATCCGTCTCAAAGTCATAACGTAATTCGCCACCCCACTCTTCTAAATCACTGCTACGGGCTTTAGCAAAGGACGAAAAGCCTTTCTGCTGCATCGAATAGTAACCCGTAAAACTTAATGGGATATCCTCACCGGTCAAATCACTGAATTCGATTTTTTGATTAATCTTCCATGCTGCTCCCCGTGTATCACCTGATAACACCGTCTGATTAAATGATAAGCCACCATTACTCGACACAAAAATATCACTCATCCCGGCCTTACTTTTGGCATATTCAAAATGCGTATGTGTTCCCTGCGTCGGTCTGACAATCACATCCAGTCCTTTTAACTCATACGTTTCACCGCTTGCCTGGTCTTCACTAATATATGTCCCGCCAATACGAATATGGTCGTTTAACCAGTGATAAGCCCGACCACCAAACACTTTTTGGCTTTCAAAGTCAAAACCGTCCGAGTAATATTCGTATTCCGCTATAATCCAGACCGGGTTACCCCCAACCAGATTACCGCTTTCAATAATTGAACTGCCCGTGCCACCGTTTGCCGTCATCGGTAGGGCTTTGGTTAACATCACCCGACCCTGAAATTGATTCACTTCATAATCAACCCCTTCGTTCAAGGTACAGGTGCTCAGCACCCGACCGGTATTGCGGTCACGTACCTCCATCGACAACTTTAAACTCCCTTCGGTAATACGCTGATGTTTTAAAAAGTATAAACTACCACCGGTCGATGCTAATTCATCGTGACTGCCTCGCGTTTCACCGTTCGATAAAAACACCGTCGCGAATGTGCGGGTATCACCATAACGGGTTGAATGCTCACTTTCGTGATATAACTTTGCCCCATATAAACTGCGGTTAAAGTTGGCAAACTCATTGCCGGTAATTTGGGTGTTATAGTTACCCCATAACCCGTAACTTTTGCCCTTCTCTAATTTGATATAAAACTTCCCTTCCGTATCCACATCACTTTCCGTGGTCGAATCATCTCCGTATATCGGGTAGTAAGCTTGCGGGTCGATTTCACGGATAAAACGAGTCGGGTCTTTTTCACCTAAATGTCCAAATGCATTTTTTAATTTCGTTTCAGTCGTGTCCAGATGTGCCGTTAACCGATAATCGCCTTTATTTGCTTTTAAGTAAAAAGCAACCCGACCATCCCAGCTCCCTTTGCCGCTGTAGTGATGACTGTCGGCATCTTCCAGTATCGAACGCCCTTTTCCACTAACATTGTTTTGTGCATACGTCACATCCACGATACCCACATAAAAAATGTCATCTTTCTTTTCAACCACTAACTTTTCCTGTTGCGATTGTTTCTGACCCGATTCATCCTGCCAGCTTATATCAAACTGATACTCACCCGGCGATAAAATCATCTCTCGCATCGCTCGACCTTGAGCATCCGCCACTAAAGGCTCGCCATTAAGCATCAACCCTTGTTTACCTTTTAAGCCCGTCATTTGAATGACCACTTTACGGTCTTGTGCACTGGTTACTATGCCCTGATGATCTATCCGGCTTTCGCCAAAGCCCGGTATCGTGCTCTCTGATTTTAATTGGCCAAATAATAAATGGCCTGAGCCCGATTGATTGTCCAGTTTGTTGTAGGAAATAAAATCACTGTTATGGTCCGCTATGCCTTGACCTAATGTCTTAAACGATGTTGCATAAACACTGTCTTTCAAACCGTCATAACTGGTGGTGGTTAAAATCGCTTTATACTCGCTGTCAATTGATAACGGCTCACCATTATCGGTTTCACCACGCCATAACACCGCTTCATACGGACTGATTTCTTTAAATCGTAAAATCTTTAATGGTTGTCTGTTATCTAAATCCGATTGACGGTAAATGGTGATTTGATATTCTGCGATTTTGGTTGGGTAGTTAGTGTAAATATAAAGTCCCATTGGTGTCGTAAACAATCCTTGCGACGTCAACTTCACTTTTGGATTATAAATACTTAAATTAAGCTTTTCTTCTGCGTTAAACTCATCCCGAATAATATTTAATTTAGGTATATCTAAACTACCTGCATAAACATTATTGGAGCCAAGTAAAAAAGCAAAACTAATACTCAGGCAAAGTGGATGCCGGGTCCAGTTATGTTTTTTCATTTAGTTTATTTCCTTCCTCTTCTTCTAAGATCGATTATATTTTTTATTTCCGTAATTCAACTCAACATCAAAATTTATCCATAAACCTTAAAAAATGATTGATGACCAATCTTAATTAACCTTTGTTGATAAATAATAAATTAGCTAATCAATCAGTTAAAAAAATTACAAAATGAAATACTTTTATTAAAACTTTTTCATAATATTTACATAATACTATATATTGATCACAATAAACGATCAATATATATTATTCTGATCGCTAATTTCTATATTAATTGTTACTTTAATTAGCTGTTTATAGTTATTAAAAGTAAGATTAAGAGGATAGATTAATTAGAAATAAAAAACCCCCGATAGACGGGGGAAAGACCTGAAAGGATAGGGATAGACAGACTTCCTTGTCCGTCTTTGATGGTAATTACTGATTTACCTCGGTAACACCAAAATCAACTTTACTTGGTAATCCCGGCGATACTCTCACCACTTTTGGATTACGTCCACTTACTTTGTACTC
>NZ_JBIDFH010000023.1:0-11326 GCF_046635745.1 Gilliamella sp. CG35 | reverse complement strand
CAGACTGGTGTTCAGTCCGAACTCAATGTCAGCGAGCAATCAGGTGACGTTTAGTGTCAATAGTCCGAAAGATGACCAATTCTCAGCCGGTAACGTTGCTGAGCAACAAGCATTCGGCTTTAAAAGTGAGAATGTGTTAAAAGGGACTATTTATAAAGACTACTCAGGACAAGGAACGCATCAGACTTATCACACCGCCACCTTATCAGGGGTGAAAGTTGTGGCGACAAACAGCCATGGCTTAACCTTAACGGTCGACAGTGGTAGTTACGGTGAATATGAGATAGCCAATATAGCAGAAGGTCGTTGGACGATACGTGTAGAAGCACCGGCAAATTCAGGTTATGACTTCAGTTATGTAGTACAAAAAGTTGGGGGAGCAATCACCGCAATCAATAAAGATAGTGCCGTTGTCAACATTGCGCCAGCATCCTCGGCAAACAAAATCACAAATGTTGATTTTGGTCTGAAAGGTCAGGCAAGCATTGAAGGTCAGGTTGTGATAGACGTGAATGCGGATGATGGCGAGGTGATAAATGCACAGGATATCGGAATTGATACGTTATTTACGGATTACACGGTAGGATTATATGTCGATAATAATCTGGTGAAAGAGGTTAAAGCGGTCAGTACGGGTAGTGCAGAGCACGAGTTAGGCAACTATCAGTTTGACAACTTAGTCTCGGGTGTTGATTATCAGGTGAAAGTAAGTCGTCCGGGCACGGATTATGTTAGCAGCTTTATGTTAAGCGACAGCAGTCACCCGGTAGTAATCAATAAGACTGACAGTGAAATGAGTGAAACTTATCAGTTTACGGGAGCAACAGATAAAGCGACATGGGTAAGCTTTGCGTGGAAAGGTAGCACCAGTATTAAAGGTAAAATTTACTTAGACAGTGATGATAACGGGGTATACAACGCCTCCACGGACAGCAGTGTTAATGCGGACTTGACGGTGAAATTGAGTAATATCAACAATCCGGCATTACAGTTAACACAAACGATTGCAGCCGGTGAGACAGTTTATGAACTAAGCGGCATGATCCCGGGCAAATGGCAAATTGAAGTGGAAGGAGTACCGAGCACGTTACGAGCAAGCTTTGACCCGGATGATGCGCACCATGACAGCAAAGGTTACTTAACCTTACCGAAGACAATCAATCAGGCAATCATTGATATCACAGGTAACCTAACCGATCAGGACTTTGGTTATATCCATGGTGGTATTATTGAGGGTAAACTGGTAGAAGATCGTGAAGGTAAAGGTCTTGTCAGTCTGTCAGAATTAACCGGATTATCGGGTGCAGAGGTTTATCTGTTAAACAATAATCAGAAACATATGATGAACAAAGATGGTAAACCACTGTCGTTTATGACACGCAGTGATGGTAAATTTATATTCCGTAATCTGGTGATAGATCCGAATGTGGTTGATGATTCAAAATATAGTATCCGTTTACTGTTTGGTGAATATCACGACGGCGTGGTTGGCTCAGATAATAGCAATCCATTATATGAAAAAGTGCCATATTTTGAACAATATACTGATAGTAATGGTAAAGTGGTCAAACATGACTTAATTGATATTGCTACACCGCCAGCATCGATTGTTTATAATGGCACAGGTGGTATGCAAACAGTGCCGATTAAGTTAAATGATGGCAGTATCACCTTTAGTGCAACAAGTAACGATATTATATTGGGTTATCGAGTACATAATGCGGATGTAACCGTAATAAAAACGGCACTGAAAGATAATGTCGTGGTGGGTGATATTGTCCCTTATACCATCAAGGTGATTAACAATTCGTCACACAAATCACGCATTAAAGTAAAAGATATTTTACCGTCAGGATTTAAGTTCGTGAAAGGTTCATCGCGTTTAAATGGCAAAAAAGTGGCGGATCCCAAAGGCACTAAAGCGGTGATGTATGATTCTCTGGATTTAACGGCTAACAGTGAAGTGGTGATCAGCTATATGTTAGTTGTGGGCTCGGGCGTTACCCAAGGCGAGTATACCAATACGGCGATGGCACTAAACGCCTTGACGGGTAAAGTGTCGTCGAATATAGCGGAAGCGACGGTAACGGTGACAGCCGATCCACTGTTTGACAATGCGTTAATCTTCGGAAAAGTGTTTATCGACCGAAACGGTAATGGCATACAGGATGAAGGTGAAGATGGTCTGGGCGGCGTGAAATTAGTGACCACCCGTGGCGAAATTATCACAACCGATACGCATGGACGTTACCATATAGTTGGTGTATCGGGAGGCCGTTGGGAACGAGGTGCAAACTTCGTTATCAAACTAGACCCACGAAGCTTACCGAAGGAATACAAAGTAAACGGACGTAATCCAAAAGTGGTAAGAGTATCACCGGGGTTACCAAGTAAAGTTGATTTTGGTGTTACGGAGGTAAATCAGTAATTCCCATTAAACATAAAGATAGACAAGTAGGTCTGTTTATTCCTATCCTTTCAGCTCTTTCCCCCGTTTATCGGGGGTTTTTTATATTAAGCATCCTAAATTATTATTTTATATAAATAGATTTTAGTGTTAGAGCACTGAAAATGAGTAGAGTTGTAGAAATATAATTAAAATTGAATGCCGGTTAATAAATTAACATTGTCATATTAATTAGTTAGCATAAATAGAGCAGTATTGATGAATTTAAGCATAACACTGAAAGTGATTATTATCTTCGTTGAATGAAATCAAAAAATTTTACGAAGCATTGCAGATAGAAAACTCCCAACTGAAATTGGGAGTTGATTCGTTTTATTGTTGATAATTTGATAAAAATTTGGCAAAACGTTCGATAGCGTCTTGTAATTCACCTGTATGTGGAAGCGCAACAATTCTGACATGATCGGGTTTATGCCAGTTGAAACCACTGCCTTGTACTAAAAGAACTTTTTCTTGCAATAGAAAATCTAAAACCAATTTCTGATCATTGTGAATATTAAATTTTTGCTGATCAAGTTTAGGAAATAAGTACAATGCGCCTTGTGGTTTAGTACAACTTACCCCTGGGATATCATTTAACATGCGCCATGCAAGCATACATTGATCATATAAACGACCACCAGGAACAATAAATTCATTAATACTTTGATAACCGCCAAGCGCACCTTGAATGGCATGTTGCAATGGGACATTAGCGCATAATCGCATTGACGCCAACATATTTAGTCCCTCAATGTATCCTTTTACATGTTGTTTAGGACCACAAAGTGCCATCCATCCTTGCCTAAAACCTGCAACACGATAAGTTTTAGATAGTCCGCTCATGGTTACGACAAATAGATCGGGCGCTAAAGCGGCTATTGAATGATGAACAGCATCATCATATAAAATTTTGTCGTAAATTTCGTCAGCAAAAATAATAAGGTTGTTTTGACGCGCAATTTCTGCAATATCAAGTAGAAGCTGTTTACTATAGACAGCACCAGTTGGATTATTAGGATTAATGATCACAATTCCTTTCGTTTTGGGGGTGATCTTTCGTTTAATATCGTCTAAATCGGGCGACCAATTAGCTTCTTCATCACAAAGATAATGAACAGCACTACCACCGGATAAACTAATTGCAGCTGTCCATAATGGATAATCTGGCATAGGAACTAAGATTTCATCACCGCTATTGAGCAATGCTTGCATCGATTGTACGATAAGTTCAGAAACACCATTGCCGATAAAAATGTCTTCGACATCTAAACTGGTTATTCCTCTGGCTTGATAGTGTTGCATAATAGCTTTACGTGCAGAGTAAAGTCCTTTTGAATCGGAATATCCTTGTGAAGAAGGCAAATTACGGATGACATCAACTAATAATTCATCAGGTGCGGCAAAACCAAAAGGGGCAGGATTTCCAATATTGAGTTTAAGTATAGTTTGACCTTCTTCTTCAAGACGCTTTGCGTGCTCAAGAATTGGTCCACGGATGTCGTAACAGACATGATCCAATTTATTTGATTTTTGGAAATTTTTCATAATGTTGCCCTTTTTAATTATTTTAGTGTTTTTTTATTTTTAACAAAAAAACAATCTACTCCTATTTCGATAATTTTTGAAGATGTTATTATAATCAACCAAGTAAATATCTTTTGATTGTCCAAAATTTGTGCGGAGTATGTGATGAAAACCATTTTAACTGTCATAGGAAAAGACCAGACCGGAATTATTGCTGGTATAAGTCAAAAATTATATGAATTGAATATTAATATTTTAGATGTATCTCAAACTATCATGGGTGAATATTTCACGATGATTATGTTACTCGATTTATCCAAAATCGATGTTTCATTTGATGATGTTAAAAATACTTTAACGCAAACAGGCGAAAATCTTAAAGTTAAAGTAAATATTCAACGCGAAGAGATATTTGATGCAATGCATCGTCTTTAAATTTTATTCAATAATTTTTACTGAAGGATAGTACTAATGGAAACCAAACAGATCCTCGAAACGATTAAAATGATTGAGGAAGAAAAGCTTGATATTCGCACAATAACCATGGGTATTTCTTTGCTTGATTGTATTGATAGCGATGGTGAAAAAGCCCGTCAAAAAATCTATGACAAAATTACTAAATTAGCCAAAAATTTAGTAAAAGTTGGTGATCAAATTACGTCTGAATTTGGTATTCCAATTATTAATAAACGTATCTCTGTTACACCAATATCCTTAATTGCAGGCGCAAGTAATGATAGTGATTATGTCGCGTTCGCAAAAACACTTGATCAAGCTGCTAAAGCGGTGGGGGTGAACTTTATTGGTGGATTTTCGGCGTTAGTGCAGAAAGGTTACCATAAAGGTGATGAAATTTTGATTAAATCCATCCCACAAGCTCTTGCCCAAACAGAACGTGTTTGTTCATCGGTTAATGTAGGTTCTACACAAACCGGTATCAACATGGATGCCGTAAAACAGATGGGGCATATTATTAAAGAAGCAGCCGCATTAACGGCGAATAATAGCAGTATGGCTTGTGCAAAATTAGTTGTGTTTGCTAATGCTGTTGAGGACAATCCGTTTATGGCTGGGGCTTTTCATGGTGTAGGCGAAGCAGATTGTGTCATTAATGTGGGTGTCAGTGGACCAGGGGTGGTTAAGCGAGCGCTCGAAAAAGTAAAAGGTCAACCTTTTGATGTGGTTGCGGAAACAATCAAAAAAACGGCTTTTAAAATTACGCGTATGGGACAACTTGTTGGTAAAGAGGCTTCGGAGCGTTTAGGCGTTAAATTTGGTATTGTTGATTTATCTTTAGCGCCAACGCCTGCAATAGGTGATTCAGTTGCCCATATTTTGGAAGAAATGGGACTGGAAGTGGTTGGAACCCATGGTACAACGGCTGCATTGGCGATGCTTAATGATGCTGTCAAAAAAGGTGGGGTCATGGCATGTGGTCATGTGGGTGGTTTAAGTGGGGCATTTATTCCTGTGTCAGAAGATGCTGGGATGATTGATGCGGTAAATAAGGGGGCACTCAATTTAGAAAAATTAGAAGCAATGACCTGTGTTTGTTCGGTCGGGCTTGATATGATTGCTATTCCGGGTGATACACCAGCTGAAACAATATCTGCTATTATTGCAGATGAAGCAGCAATCGGCGTCATCAATCATAAGACCACTGCCGTTCGCATCATTCCTGCGGTTGATTTAACAGTGGGTGATAATATTGAATTTGGTGGGTTATTGGGTCATGCGCCTGTGATGCCAGTAAATAAATATAGCTCATTTGATTTTATTAATCGTGGTGGACGTATTCCTGCTCCGATTCACTCCTTCAAAAACTAAGCGATTATTTTGTGATGCCTTGTATATCAAAAAAGACAAGGTATCACATGACTTTCTGTCTATTGATTTCTACCTGATAATCCAAAATGTGATTTTTTTGTCCTTCATTTTACGGTTATCCCAATAATGAGCAATCACACGGATACTATTTGGTAATGAATTAATTAGTCTCATTTTTCTTACTTATCTAAAATTAATTGATAAAAAATAAAAGGAAACAAAAATGAAAAAAGTTATAGTCAGTTTTATCTCAATATTATTGTTAGGTTGTGGGACTTTAGAAAGTAATTATCAACCTGGCAACTATGGTCCGATGTTAACGGTAATTAATCAAAAATTACCCGCTTATGATTTACCTAAAAAATTAGATTTCCACAATAAAACCTATTATATATATAATCAAAGTCGCGATAGTGGTTCAGGTAATCCTAATGATAAGCGTGCAATTATGTACATGCAAGATCCTAAATCAGAAACCTATTATGAAGATTATTTCATTATTATGGATGATATCGTTGCCAATGCTCAAGATGCTCAAAAACTCTTTAAATTGCAAATCGCAATGCGTTCATCTGATCCGAAAGTCACTCAAGAAGGTAACGTTTCTTATTCCGTAGGAACGGATGAAAAAAATGGTATAGGTTATTTAATCGTCAGTACTTATGATGAATCAACGCATTTGGCTCGTAATCGTTTTTATCTCATTTTACTCAATGAAAAAAATGACCATTTAGTAAAATATATGCAAACCCATACTAAACAAATGGCACAAGAGATATTAAAATTAGGACGTAAATAGTTAATTTACCAGTCTAATACCGATAACCTCAATGACAAGAATAGCAGCGTTAGTTGCGTTTATCGTTATGCACTGCTAGTATTTTAACATTTCGATAAATCAGTGGTAATTATGCATAACACATTTTCTGATAGTTATTTTCAACGTTTTAGTGGCATTGCTCGGTTGTATGGTCAATCCGCATTGTCGTGTTTTGCTCGTGCACATATTTGTGTAATAGGGATTGGTGGTGTTGGTTCTTGGGTAGCTGAATCCCTTGCTCGCAGTGGTATCGGGCAAATTACTTTGATTGATATGGATGATGTCTGTGTGACTAATACCAATCGCCAGATTCATGCTTTAACCACAAATATAGGTAAAGCTAAAACCGCAGTCATGGCTGAGCGAATATTACAAATAAATCCTGAATGTATTGTTAATCAAATTGATGACTTTATAAATATTGATAATGTTTCAGATTATTTAGGTGCTCAAAACTTGCCTCGTTATGATTATATCATTGATGCTATTGATAGTGTGCGTGATAAAGCGGCCGTGCTTAATTATTGTAAGCGACAAAAATTGAAAGTCATTACTATTGGTGGCGCAGGTGGGCAAAAAGATCCAACACAGATTAAAATAGCTGATTTGGCTAAAACCATTCAAGACCCTTTGGCAGCTAAATTACGAGAAAGATTAAAGAACGATTATAAACTCAATAAAGATAGTAAAGGTAAATATTCGATACCTTGTGTTTACTCAACAGAACAACTGACATATCCGGCGGAGAATGGACAAATCTGTTTTACGAAAAGTGAAGCGCATGGCACTAAAAAAATGGATTGTGAATCAGGTTTTGGCGCAGTGACGACTGTTACGGCAAGTTTTGGATTTGTTGCTGTTAGTTATGTACTGGACAAATTATCAAAAATTTAAGTGAACTTTTTATTTCTTCAAAAAAATTTAGCATATTTAAAAAAAGCTATTTTACCTAAGTAAAATAGTTTTTTTTATCAAAAAATCTCAAATATTAATTTTTTCCTATCTATTAGGATGAATCTCACTTACCCATTTCAATAACATTTATTTTTCTGCAAGATCTTATTGTATAAAGTAAAAAACTGATTTACGATAACGGCAATTTCGTTTTGTTATTATGCATAGGCATTAAAAAGATTCAAGGAAGACGCCAAACGATTCAGATTTATTTTTTAATTTCAAGGAGTAATCTATGGCAGTAACTAATATGAATGAGTTAAATGAGTTAATGGCCCGTGTAAAAAAAGCACAGGAAACTTATTCAACTTATACTCAAGAACAAGTGGATAAAATTTTCACGGAGGCTGCAAAAGCTGCTGCAGCTGCGAGAATTCCACTAGCCCAACAAGCTGTTGCTGAATCGGGTATGGGGATTGTAGAAGATAAAGTGATTAAAAACTTATTTGCTGCAGAATATATTCTAAACAAATATCGTCATGACAAAACTTGTGGCGTAGTGGCAGAAAATGAACCCTTTGGAACTATTACGCTAGCCGAACCTTTAGGGATCATATGTGGAATAGTACCAACGACCAATCCAACTTCCACCGCTATTTTCAAATCCCTTATCAGTCTTAAAACCCGTAACGCAATCGTCTTCTCTCCTCATCCTAGAGCAAAAAAATCAACTATTGAAGCAGCCAGAATTGTTCTAAATGCAGCAATCAAAGCTGGTGCACCAAAAGATATTATTGGTTGGATTGATGAGCCCTCTATCGAATTATCAAATGCTTTAATGCATCATGATGATGTCGCTGCAATTTTAGCAACCGGTGGCCCAGGTATGGTGAAAGCAGCTTATAGTTCAGGTAAACCAGCATTAGGTGTTGGCGCAGGTAATACGCCTGTCATCATTGACGAAACAGCCGATTTAAAACGAGCAGTGGCTTCCGTTCTGATGTCTAAAACGTTTGATAATGGTATGATTTGTGCCTCTGAACAGGCTATCGTCGTGGTTGATTCTGTTTATGACGAAGTACGTCGCTTGTTAACACAATACGGTGCATACGTTTTAAATGCTAAAGAGACTAAAGCCGTTCAAGGTATCATTCTAAATGACAAGGGTGCTTTAAATGCTAATATCGTTGGTCAACCAGCGACCAAAATTGCTGAATTAGCAGGTTTTAAAGTACCAGCAGGTTCAAAAGTACTAGTAGGTGAAGTGAGCAAAGTTGATCTATCTGAACCGTTTGCGCATGAAAAACTTTCACCGACGTTAGCTATGTTTAAAGCTAAAGATTTTACTGAAGCAGTAGAAAAGGCTGAAAAATTAGTTGAAATGGGTGGTATGGGTCATACTTCTGTTCTTTACACCGATCAAGATAGCAATCGTGAACGTATCGATTATTTTGGCAAAAAAATGAAAACTTGCCGTATTTTGATTAACCAACCTGCAGCGCATGGTGGTATTGGCGATTTATATAATTTTGATTTAGCGCCGTCACTAACATTAGGTTGTGGTTCTTGGGGGGGTAACTCGGTATCTGAAAATGTCGGACCGAAACACTTACTTAACAAGAAAACAATCGCTAAGAGAGCAGAAAACATGTTATGGCACAAATTACCAAGTTCTATCTATTTTAAACGTGGCTCACTGCCTATTGCTTTAAATGAAGTCGTTGAGCAAGGCGCAAAACGAGTCTTTTTAGTCACTGATAAATTCCTATTTAACAATGGTTATTCAAAACAAATCACCGATCAATTAGAGTCACAAGGTGTTCTTTGTGAAACATTCTTTGATGTTGAAGCTGATCCAACCTTAAGTGTTGTTCGTAAAGGGACTGAATCAATGAGAGCATTCCAGCCTGATACTGTTATTGCTTTAGGCGGTGGTTCACCAATGGATGCTGCAAAAATCATGTGGGTTCTTTATGAACACCCAGAAACTAAATTCGATGAATTAGCATTACGTTTTATGGATATTCGTAAACGTGCTTGTCATTTCCCGAATATGGGCAAAAAAGCAAAATTGATCTGTGTTACCACAACATCAGGCACCGGTTCTGAAGTGACGCCATTCGCAGTTGTGACGGATGATGCAACCGGACAAAAATATCCGTTAGCCGATTATGCTGTTACGCCTCATATGGCAATTGTAGATGCTAACTTAGTGATGAATATGCCACGTTCACTTTGTGCTGCTGGTGGTTACGATGCGGTAACTCATGCTTTAGAAGCTTATGTGTCAGTAATGGCAACAGAGTTTTCTGACGGTCAAGCATTACAAGCTTTAAGTATGCTTAAGTCCTATTTACCGGCAAGCTATAAAGAAGGGGCTAAAAATCCTATCGCTCGAGAAAAAGTACACAGTGCAGCGACATTAGCAGGTGTTGCTTTTGCTCAAGCATTTTTAGGTATTTGTCACTCAATGGCGCATAAAATTGGTGCAGCTTTCCATATTCCACATGGTGTGGCTAATGCAATGCTCATCAGCAATGTTGTCCGTTTTAATGCAACAGATAAGCCAACTAAACAAGGTACATTTAGTCAATATGGTTATCCTCAAGCCATTCGTCGATACGCTGAAATTGCTGATCATTTAGGTTTAACGGCTGCTGCGGATAAAGATGAGAAGAAAGTTGAGAAATTAATTGGTTGGTTAGATCAACTTAGAAAAGATCTTGAAATACCATTCTCTATAAAAGAGTTTGGTGTGGATGAAAAAACGTTCTTAGCACAAGTTGACCAACTTGCTGTAGATGCATTTGATGACCAATGTACTGGCGCAAATCCTCGTTATCCTTTAATTGCTGAACTAAAACAAATCTTGCTTGATACCTATTATGGTCGTCCATATCAAGATAACGGTGATATCAGTGAAGATGTTGCTGTGCATACAGCGGCTAAAGGTGTAGCTTCTACTACTAAGAAAAAAGCGGTAAAAAAGAAATAATCTAAAAAATTATTTTTGATTAAATAAAACCCTGAAATTGTCTATATTTCGGGGTTTTTTTATGTTTTTGATTTTTTTTTAAGCAAACAAAATAAAATTTGTTTTTTTTGCTTGCAAGCTTAAATGTTCTAGTCCATAATGCGCAGCACTTAGGCCGGCTTAGCTCAGTAGGTAGAGCAACTGACTTGTAATCAGTAGGTCGCCAGTTCGATTCCGGCAGCCGGCACCATTTTCCTAAGTAGACAAATTTAAAAAGATTCGGGGTGGGGTTCCCGAGCGGCCAAAGGGAGCAGACTGTAAATCTGCCGTGTCACACTTCGAAGGTTCGAATCCTTCCCCCACCACCATATATCTAATATTAGCAATAGCTAATTGAAGCATTTAGGTAGCCGAGTTTGAACATGCGGGCATCGTATAATGGCTATTACCTCAGCCTTCCAAGCTGATGATGCGGGTTCGATTCCCGCTGCCCGCTCCAATTGCTGATATAGCTCAGTTGGTAGAGCGCACCCTTGGTAAGGGTGAGGTCGGCAGTTCAAATCTGCCTATCAGCACCATTCTTGTTACTTTCCTAAACTTCTAAAAATATCGAATTTGACTGCTTAAAAGCTTGTCACTGGACGGCTTTATCTGTTATCATTCAGAGCTAATTTTAAGTTAGTATTATGTTGATATAAAATATAATACTTGGTTAATGTGGTGATTCACCACCGATTTGTATTACATTTGAGGGACAATAAATGTCTAAAGAAAAATTTGAACGTACAAAACCCCACGTTAACGTTGGTACAATCGGCCACGTTGACCATGGTAAAAC
>NZ_JBIDFH010000022.1:0-13129 GCF_046635745.1 Gilliamella sp. CG35 | reverse complement strand
TCATTACCCAAATTTTATCCTGCTGGACGATTAGATACTGACAGTGAAGGATTACTTTTATTAACAAACGATGGTAAACTACAAGCTAAAATTAGTTCACCAAAATTTAAGCTACCAAAAACGTATTGGGTTCAAGTTGAAGGATCAATTACTCAACAAGCAATAGATAAATTAAAGCGTGGTGTTCAATTAAAAGAATTTTATACTGCACCTGCACTAGCAACTATTTTGCAAGAACCAACACTTCTATGGCAAAGAGTGCCTCCTATTAGAGAACGTAAAACTATTCCGACATCATGGATAAGTATCACTATTACAGAAGGTAAAAATCGACAAGTTCGAAGGATGTGTGCTGCAGTTGGTTTTCCATGTTTACGATTGATTAGAGTCCAAATAGGTCAATATAATTTATTCAGCCATAATTTACCTTTAGGTGAATGGAAAACAATAAACCTAAATAATCTTTATCTATAAAATAACTAGCAGATAATTAAGTACTATTTTGTAGAGAATTTTTGAATAAACTAGATCAATATATTCAATTCATCTATTTGTACTGAATAAATTGGGCTTTATACTAAAATAAGATAAAATGATCTTTATCATGATCATAGGATAACTATTTATGGTAGAACAAAAAAAAGAGGGATTTTTTTCTCGTCTAAAACAAAGTCTCTTTAAAACAAAACAAAATATAGGATCAGGTTTTTTAAATTTATTTAGAGGAAAAAAAATAGACGATGCTTTATTTGAAGAACTTGAAGAACAATTATTAATTGCAGATGTTGGTTTTGAAACTACGCAAAAAATTATTTCAGCTTTAACTCAACAAGCTTCTCGCAAAGCGTTAAAAGATGCTGATGCTTTACATGAACTATTAAAGCAAGAAATGAAATCTGTATTAAATGGAGTTGATAAACCGCTGGATATTTCAACTCATAAACCATTTGTGATATTAATGGTTGGTGTTAACGGTGTCGGTAAAACAACAACAATAGGTAAATTAGCTCGTCAATTTCAACAACAAGGTAAATCTGTTATGCTTGCCGCAGGTGATACATTTCGTGCTGCAGCGGTTGAACAATTACAAGTATGGGGAGAACGAAATAATATTCCGGTAATTGCACAGCATATTAATGCGGATTCGGCTTCAGTTATTTATGATGCCATTCAAGCTGCCAAAGCTAAAAATATTGATGTTCTAATAGCTGATACTGCAGGTCGTTTACAAAACAAATCACATTTAATGGATGAACTAAAAAAAATTGTTCGAGTGATAAAAAAACATGATGAAACTGCACCACATGAAATCATGTTAACAATTGATGCAGGCACTGGACAAAACGCAATTAGCCAAACTAAATTATTTAATGAAGCAGTTGGATTAACGGGCATGACCTTAACTAAATTAGATGGTACCGCAAAAGGAGGTATTATCTTTAGTATTGCTGATCAGTTTAATATCCCTATCCGTTATATCGGTGTTGGCGAAAAAATTGAAGATTTAAGACCTTTCAACGCTGATGATTTTATTAACGCACTGTTTGATGAAACAGATGAATAGAGAGAGGCTATGATCCAATTTCAACATGTGAGTAAAGTTTATTCGGGCGGAAGACCTGCATTGCAGAATATAAACTTTACATTATCAACAGGTGAAATGGCATTTTTAACAGGTCATTCGGGTGCAGGCAAAAGCACCTTAATGCGTCTCATTTGTGGTTTGGAAAAAGCGAATGATGGTAAAGTAATGCTTAATAACATTGATGTGTCAACGTTACGAAAGCAGGATATGCCTTTTTTACGGCGAAAAATAGGTATGATCTTTCAAGATCACCAATTACTTATGGATCATACTGTTTATGACAATGTTGCTATTCCTTTAATCATTTTAGGTAAACCAGTTGAAGAAATCCGACGACGGGTTTCTGCATCGCTTGATAAAGTTGGATTAATCAATAAAGCTAAATTCTATCCAATTCAGTTATCTGGTGGAGAACAGCAAAGGGTAGGGATTGCAAGAGCGATTGTTAATCGTCCCAGTGTGTTATTAGCCGATGAGCCTACAGGTAATCTTGATGATAAACTTTCAAAAGATATCTTAAAATTGTTTGAAGAATTTAATCAAGCTGGCGTAACGGTATTAATGGCAACGCATAATATTGGGCTTATTCGTCGAAAACACCACCGAATACTTCATTTAAATCAAGGGCGTTTAGAGGGCTAATATTAATGATAAACGCTAATGTCAGATCAGCCAAAGCAACGTCTAAAAATAAAAGTCACTTTTTGGGTCGTTGGAAAAGACAAATAAGTTATGCATGGCAAAATGTTTTTAATCATTTTAAACAAAATATTTTAACATCACTACTGACAATTTTAGTTATAGCAATTTCAATAAGCTTACCAACAATTGGCTATTTATTATGGAAAAATGCGAATCAAGCTGCACATCGGTGGTCTCCAACACCAAATTTAACGGCATATATAAGCAAGACATTTAATGCTGAACAAACTAACGAATTAATTGAAAAAATCAAATCTCTTTCAGAGGTGGAAAAAGTTAATTATCTTTCACGCGATGATGCTAAAGAAGAATTTATTTCATGGTCTGGATTCAGTAGTGCATTAGATTTATTAGAAGAAAATCCACTGCCGGCGGTAGCAATTATTATTCCTAAACCAGAAGCAAAAAAGACAGAAATACTTCATAAATTACAATCAGAAATTTTCAAAATTGATGGTATCGATGATGTCAAACTAGACGATAGCTGGTTTACTCGTTTGACTGCTTTAACTGATATGGTTAAGGCAATAGTTTGGGTTATTGCAATATTTATGATTATTGCAGTATCACTGGTTATTGGAAATAGTATTCGTTTAAGTATTTTTGCCCGAAAACAAACAATTATTGTCATGCAATTAATAGGCGCTACCGAAGGTTTTATTTTACGCCCTTTTCTGTATAGTGGAATGTTTATTGGATTTATAAGTGCTTTATTTTCTGTCGTTTTATCGGGAATATTTATTTTTCAGATAGAATCTATTATATTAAATGTCTCAAATGAATTCGGAACAGTATTTCCACTAGAAGGGTTATTGTGGGATGAAGTCTTGCTAATTGTATTAATTACAATTGTGATAGGATGGTTATCATCACTTATTACAACAAAAAGATATTTAAAAATTAGTTAATTAAGATAGTTCTTCTTAATAGTATTAAGTAGAAAAGATGATTAATATTTTTATAAATATTTTTTTATTTTAAACCCAATTGTGAACTAAATTATATTTTAACTGTCTAATATTAAAAGTTATAAAACTGTATAAAGTTTTATATTGTTGTAATCAAAAATAAATACAACAAAAAAAGTTTAAATAAAGGGGGAATTAAATGAGTACTGATTTAAAAATGCAAGTAGGTGCTTTAATCCCACAAGGCAATATTGAATCTTACCTTCGCATGATTAATACCTATCCTATGCTAACTGCTGAGGAAGAAAAATCTTTAGGCGAAAGACTTTACTATCATGATGATGTTGATGCAGCAAGACAATTAATTTTATCGCATTTACGTTTTGTTGCGCACATCGCCCGTGGTTATTCTGGTTACGGTTTACCACAAGCAGATTTGATACAAGAAGGTAATATTGGTCTAATGAAAGCAGTACGTCGCTTTAATCCTGAAATGGGCGTTCGTTTAGTGTCATTTGCAGTACATTGGATTAAAGCTGAAATTCATGAGTATGTGTTAAAAAACTGGCGTATTGTTAAAGTTGCAACGACTAAAGCACAAAGAAAATTATTCTTTAATTTAAGAAAAAATAAACAGCGTTTGGGTTGGTTTAATAGTGCTGAAGTTGATATGGTTGCTGATGAATTAGGTGTTAGCCGTAAAGATGTGCTTGAAATGGAATCGCGTATGTCTGCACAAGATATGTCCTTTGATGTTGATAGCGATGATGATGATAACGCAGTTGTTGCGCCGGCATTATATTTAGAAGATAGTAATTCAGATTTCTCTAAATCAATTGAAAATGATAATTGGGAAAATGATGCAACCGACAAGTTACATGATGCTTTATCACAATTAGATGAACGTAGCCAAGATATCATTAAAGCTCGATGGTTAGATGCTGATGATAGTAAATCAACGTTGCAAGTTTTGGCTGATAAATATAGTGTTTCGGCTGAACGAATCCGCCAACTTGAAAAAAATGCTATGAAAAAACTACGTGTTGCGATAGAAGCATAAGCTTTTTGTTAACTGCTACTTTTATAAGCCTTGCTGGAAAAGCAGTAAGGCTTTTTTTATGAATAAAATTTTTAAATTACAGTTAATAGGGGTTTAAAATACTGTTATCAAAATTCATCCAAAAAACATATAAATATGTTATAAATAAAAAACCATCTTTATTTATGACCATATTGCATAAATATATTTATGTAAATGACTTACTAATTTAGGAATAAGAAATGTTGAAAAAAATTACTAAAAGTATTTTATTAAGTTTTCTGTTTGCAAATCTTGTTGCTTGTAATGAAAAAAATAAACATGACCTAGGAACTATCAAAATAGATACTGGTGCAGTTGAATGTGATCGCTATATTGCATTGATTTTGGATTTACAAAATACATCACAACTGCCTGCCGAATCTGAAGAGTCAGTTAAAAAAAGTATTGAGGAGTTTAGACAGATGGTTGAAAAAAATCCAGATGCGATTAAAGGTGAATGTAATGCGGCCTATTCTGCGATGCGAGGCGCTATAGAGGAACACTAATTTCAATGAAACATTAAACAAGGATTCTTTAGCGCACCCATTCAAAAGAATTTTTATGTGCTTATAATAACTGATTTCAAAGCGCACAATAAAAAGTTAATTAGTTTTGTTGAAAATGCATATTATTCACATCAGTTAAAATCAAGAATTTTTTCGTAGCGATTTTATATTAAAGGCAATCGGTAAGTATTTAGATTGCCATCTGCTATAGGATTAAAAACAACCTTTATTTATTGCGCTTAATGCTGCTTCTTGAGCATGTAACAGAGCTGTATCAAAAAAAGGGATCTTGTGATCTGCTTGAGAAATTAATAAACCAATCTCCGTACAACCAAGTATCACTCCTTGGGCTCCTTTTATAACTAGCTTATCAATGATATTAAGATAGGTTTGTTTCGATGTAGGGTTAATGATACCATGGCAAAGTTCATCATAAATAATTTGATTGATGATCATTCTACCTTGCTCATCGGGAATCAGCACTTTTAAACCTCTATTAATCAGTTTTGATTTATAAAAGTCTTGTTCCATCGTATATTTTGTTCCAAGCAAAGCAACGGTTTGAATATTTTCTTTAATTAAGTGCTGTGCCGTAACATCAGCAATATGAAGAATGGGAATATCAATGGCTGCTTGAATCTGATCTGCGACTTTGTGCATAGTATTGGTACAAATCACGATAAAATCTGCACCAGCTTGCACTAACCTTTTCGCTGCATCAATTAAAATAAGCGCACTTTTATCCCACTCACCATTGGCTTGGCAATGTTCAATTTCTTGAAAATCGACACTATATAAAAGTGTTTTCGCTGAATGTAATCCTCCTAATGATTGTCCTACCTTTTGATTGATAACTTGATAATAAGTCACGGTACTTTCCCAGCTCATCCCGCCGATTAAACCTATTGTTTTCATTTTATTCATCCTTAACGTACTAAATCATAATATAACTTCTTTAAGATATCTTTTAGTTTATTATTAAAAGTTTATGTATCTCTTCTCTCAAAAAATAGTACTAATGTTATAATTTATCTTATTGGAATTTAAGATAAAAAACAATTAATGTCTAAACCGTTATCAAGTTATCATCCCTTACTTTATTGGTTAAGGGTAAATCAGCGTCGTTTGTTTCGTCATTTGTTCTGGTATTGTTCTTCGCGTCAATATAGCTTAGAACGTAGTCATGATTTACGTTTACCATATCGATATAAAAAACATACATCCAAATTAATACGTCGATTGGGTAACAGCGATATTCAGCTTCAATACAATAAAGTCACAAATCTAAAAATTGCAGTGGATTCGTTAAATGGAATCTTAATTAAACCAGGTGAATATTTTTCGTTTTGCCGATTAGTCGGAAAACCAACTAAAAAGCGAGGATTTTTGAATGGAATGGAACTTTCATTTGGTGTAGCTCGTTCCGGTATTGGCGGTGGTATATGTCAGATTAGTAATCTAATTCATTGGTTAGCTCTCCATTCAGAACTCCAAATAGTCGAACGAGCAAATCATAGCTTTGATCCTTTTCCTGATGATGGTCGAGTGTTGCCTTTTGGTTCGGGTGCCGCTATTTTTTATAATTATATTGATCTTATTATTTATAATCCTACCGATAAAACGTTTCAAATTATGCTTCATGTTGGAGAGCACCAACTAGAAGGTGAGCTATTATGTGATGAAGAAAGACAATACAGCTATCATGTTTATGAAAAGCAGCATGCCTTTATTAAAAGGCAAGGTGTTATCTATAGAAAAAATGAAATCTGGAGAGACACCATGACCAAAAACAATGTCGGTGGCGCCCCGGCATGTATTCGTTCAGAAATGATGTATAAAAATAATGTAATTGTAAAATACGAAGTGAATGGAGAATTGATAACAAATGAAGAAAACGAGTAAATATCTATTATTAATGCCATTAATGTGTTTAGTTTTATCTTTTTCATGTTTTGCTGATCCCAAAGTGATTCATGTCGTTGTTGCATTATGTGATAATAAGTATCAAGGCATTGCACCAGTTCCGGCTGCAATCGGTAATGGTCAAGATCCAAAAAATAATCTTTATTGGGGGGCGGCCTATGGTTTTAAAACCTACTTTGGTAAACAAAAAGAGTGGCAAGTAGTACAAATCAATAAACCTGATGATGATAAAATATTAGAAGAGATTATATATAAGCATCGAAGCAAAGATGTTTATCTGATTGCTCAGGCATATAATGGCAAATACATAGATGATACTATTGATGATTTTATAGAATATTCAGCAGGCAAAAAACAATCATCATTTACGATAGATAACAAGAAAATAACGGCTGGAGGTAAAGCTGATTTAGTCGTTTATATTGGTCATAATGCTTTAATGGAATGGTCTTGGCATAAATTTTTGCCTGATAGCTGGCGTTGGGAAACACTTTCAAATGACGCACAAGAACAACAAAAATCGAGATATGCGGCCGTTTTTGCTTGTAAAAGTCAGAAATATTTTTCGAAGCCGTTATCTCGTTTGGGGATTTCGCCCTTGATTTTAACTATGCATCTTATGGCTCCGGAAGCATATAGTGTGCACGCTATGATTGACGCTTGGTTAAAAGGCGAAAGTAAAGCTAATATTCGATTGAAAGTGGCTACTGCCTATAGCAAGTATCAGAAATTGAACAAACCCGCGTTGAACATGTTTACTACGGAATATAGTCAGTAGTATTTTAGTTAAATCGGCATAATTTTGAATACTAGAGTCTAAAATATGATCAAAACACCTAAAATTGTTATTTTAACTGGTGCCGGTATTTCAGCTGAGTCTGGGCTATCGACATTCCGTGCGCAAAATGGATTGTGGGAAGGGTATGATGTTAACGATGTTGCAACCTATGAAGGTTATAGTCGTAATCCCATTGCGGTTCATTCCTTCTATAATATGCTACGAAGAAAATTACAACGTCCTGATGTAAAACCGAATTTAGCTCACTTTGCTTTAGCTGAACTGGAACACAAATTGGGCAGTGAAAATGTATTAGTGGTCACACAAAATGTAGATAATCTACATGAAATAGCAGGTTCTAAAAATATTATTCATATGCACGGGGAATTACTTAAAGTGCGCAATGAACTAACAGGGCAGATTATCGATTGTCTGGAAGATGTCGATTATCAACAAAATAAATTTATTCGCCCCCATATAGTATGGTTTGGAGAAATCCCATTACAAATGGATAAAATCTACGATGCACTTTCACAGGCTGACTATTTCATTTCTATTGGGACATCTGGTAATGTTTATCCTGCCGCAGGATTTGTAAAAGTTGCCAATCAATCGGGGGCTAAAACTGTTGAGCTTAATTTAGAGCCAAGTTTAAGTGAAAGTTTATTTCAAACCAAAATTTACGGCCCAGCAAGTCAAGTTGTGCCTAAATTTATTGAAAAATTTATTGTCGATTTTGGTCATCGTCATTAGTTCCTAAACACTTCTCTCAAATGCCATTCAACAAACCGATCATGTAATTGATCTTCCTTCGATCTAGGTCGCTTAATATCTTTTCCGTTAAAATCCCAAAATAGTCTTTCGACAATTTGATTACTGTTAATACCATTCGATATTTTAATTTTTAAACTACTATCAAGCCCAATTATACCCATATCAAAAGCCGAATGATGTAATGAACAAAGTGCTAAACCATTATTGACTACACAAGGACCGCCATGCTGTTTCCATTTTACATGGGCTGCTTCAAGACCAATGGATACTGAATCATACCTTAAATCAAAACCACAAATTGCACATTGGTAATTGTAAGCTCGTAAGACTAACTGTCTGAACTTTTGATCGCGTTGGCGATGAAAATCGGTTAAACTAAAATTAAGTCGATTGATTAAATTTTCTTGCACACTTTCAGGAAAATGCTGATTTAAAATCTGTTCTGCTATTTGATCGATAGCAGATGGATTTTTTATAAGACATTAAAAGGTTGGTTCATCAAATCCCCCATAAACTTGTGAGGAGGCTAGCTGTTTACTGGTTGATTCTTTACTTGGATTATTGATATTTATGCAATTTTCAATATTGGTTAATTGCCAGAATCCATCATTTTTCAATCGCCAAAAAGGCATATTAGGATAGTAATGTGTACGTTGAGGACCAAAACGCATCAAGAGATCAAGCAAAGGTTGCTCAATTTCAGTTTTATAATTAAATAGATGTAAGTAGATTTTATATTGTATATCTTAGTTTATCACTAAGTATTTCTCGTTTATTATTTAGATATTTTTTGAGGTTTTACTAGCGATTTAATTCTTAATCAAAGAATAAGCCTTTTTATGATAAAATAACATTAATTGATTTTAATATTGTCGAGAAATAAAATGAGAGACTTACATGAACTCGAATCAAATGCTTTAAAATTCTGGCCCAGTGAGCTTGCGACTCAAGAAAAAGACTTAAGCGTCATTCCTAAATTGATTGAAACCCAAGATAAGTTTATAAGCATCTTAAATATTTCGGATTCAGATCCTTTTATTTGGAAAGAAACACTTAAGAACACTAAATCTCTATCTGCTAATCTTTTCTTAAAACACCTAATGGTCTTGTCTGATATTGGCGGAGAGAAGCTCATGCGTTTTAAAAAAGAACTTCCTTCTATAATTGGGCGTACATTACATTTTTCTTGGGAAAGTAATAATTATTCTTATGAATTTAAAACAATAACTAGTAAAATTAATTGGAGTAACAAAAATCTTTCGGTCGATGGAGATAAAATTACAACAAATATAGAAATGTCACCACTCATTGAAGATATATGCATGTTATTATTATTTGGAGGTAGTGCAATTAGTGACAATATTCCTACAGATATATCAGAGAAATGTATAATTGGTGCTTTATTTGGTAAAACAGTAGAACTTGAAAAATTTGTTAAGCAACGATATATTTGGGTTAGCAGAATTACTGGCGGAGCAACTTCAAACAAATTAGGGCAACTAGCTCAGCATGCTGTAAAAGATTACTTAGAAAAAAAGCTACCTCATTGGAGGATTAATAAAGATAAATTACCAGGAGTCAGTCATAACGAACGAACTTCATTATCAGTCGATATTATAGCTAAATCCCCAAATAACATATTTTGTGCTATAGAGGTAAGTTTTCAAGTAACTACCAATAGTGTAATCGAGAGAAAAGCTGGACAAGCACAAGCAAGACAGACTTTACTCCACGCAAATGGACATAAAATTGCTTATGTAATAGATGGGGCTGGAAATTTTGAAAGACAATCAGCCCTAAGAACAATATGTCAATTTAGCGATTGTACTGTTTCTTTTAAGAAAGAAGAATTAGATAATTTAGTTAATTTTTTAAACTCATTGGAAAAATAATGTCTCACCTTAGTGAATCGAATTTTAAATTAGAAATAGTCAAAAAAGACAGTTTAGTTACACAAAATTCTTCAATAAAAGATGTATGGTTTATTAAATATCCTTATTATCAAAACAATGAAAATATTCCCGATATGCAGGATACTATATTTGAACTAAATTCTTTTATTGATAAACTTGAAAGTAACACAACTATAGCTATTCTATCTTCTCCAAAATTTATTGCAAATGTGTTATCGGAATTAACACAAACCGCATATTTTAAATTATGGATTGGTATAAAATTAAAAGAAGTAATTAATAGTACTTCTTCTTTACCTCAAAAACATGCATCTTTAGCAATTATTACAAAATATAAGGGTCCCTTACAACATACAAAGACTAGAATTTCTTATACTTTCTGCCCATTCTGTGAAAAAACAACAAAAGATTATGGAGGGAAAAAACATCTTTATCATGAATATGGAACTCTTATGTCTGATGTTTGGAGAGATATCGAAATTAACTATAATGATATATCCCTGGTTACTGAGAGATTAAGGGATTTGTTTTCAATATTGCCTTATAAATTTCTTAATTTTGTGGATTTATCAATAAAAGAAAAATGTTACATTAGCACTATAAATAATAAGGTAGATAATAATTCAGTCTATCCATTTAATTATCTGGGTAATAATTCTTCAACAATCATAAATGGAGATTGTTTAGATATATTAAAAAAAATCCCATCAAATAGCATCGATTTTTGTTTTGCGGATCCACCATATAATGTCAATAAAAAATATGAGAATTGGAATGATTCCATAGACATTAAAGAATATTTTGATTGGTGTAACAGCTGGCTTTCAGAATTAGCCCGAGTAATAAAACCAGGTAAAACTGTAGCGGTTTTAAATATACCTCAATGGTCTATTAGACATTTCAAACACCTAAATAAAATATTAAAATTCCAAGATTGGATTATCTGGGATAGCCTTAGTGTACCTGTTCGCATGATAATGCCTGCACATTATTCAATTATATGTTTTACAAAAAACCATCCAAATAAACTACCATTTTATGAAAATAATATTCTTGAAAATATTAATTTAACAACATCAAAAGAATTTTATTGCGTTAGAAATAGCTGCATAAAAAAAAGGAATAAAGAAGAAATTAATTATAAAGAGAATATAACTAATATCTGGTGGGATATTCATAGATTAAAACATAATAGTTCACGAGTTGATCATCCTACACAATTACCCCCTTCTTTGATGTATAGACTCATTTCAACATATACTAAAGAAGGGGATGTCATCCTGGACCCATTTAATGGTTCTGGTACTACCACTTTATGTGCTCAGCAAATGAAAAGAAAGTATTTTGGCATAGAATTATCAAAAAAATACTTTGATATTTCAATCACCCGACATGCTGAATTAGATAAAAATATAGATCCTTTTGGTAGAAAAAACGTAATACCACAATCAAAAAATAGTAATGTTAATCGACTAAGAAAGCAAAAATATGAAATTGATAAAAAGACACTACAATTAGAAGTTAAAAAAATTGCACAAAAACTAAAAAAAATCCCCAGTCGAGATGAAGTTGTTAAATACAGCCAATATCCAATTCGTTTTTTTGATGAATATTTTATCAGTTGGGGAGAAGTCACTGCTGCCGCAAGAACAACTGGGATGGGAGATGTTGAAAATAAAAGTAAGTATGAACAGCTAATACATCAAGATTATCATACCAAAGATACTAGTTCCAGTTAATAAGTATCTTTAAATTATATTTGCTGCTACTATAACTAAAAAATATTACATTATAATTTAATTGCCTATTTTAATTTTGTGATATAAGGCGTAATAGCTCAAACTCGATCTAACAATTTCAGAAGACAAGTTTTGAGTGAATCCGACAGATTTCTCCATGCCAATAGTGGTTACTCCTGATCTTCTGTCAATTTATAATGCTGTAATGATCAAATTAGTTTACATCTGGTGGACACCGGTACTTGTTAGTACGGATTTTCTAATGTTATAGTTCGGATTATTCTGTCAAGTAATCGTTATATTTATCAAGGTTAATATGGATTTCCCAAAAAGAATTACAACACATATTTAAGAAAGCAGGTCTTTCGATATAGTTTCAAAAGTTTTGCCCAGTCAATGGATTATCCGAGAAATGACAGAATGAGATTATGGCATTGATTTATATGTGGAGATTGTTAAAGATGATGGCTTTATCACAGGTAATTTAATTGCTTTACAAATTAAGAGCATTGAAAATATACAGTTTTCTAAAGAAGGTAATTTTAGTTTGGGTGGTATTCATTGGAATACACTGAACTATTGGCTTGGGCAACTTGTTTCAGTTTTTGTACTTCTTATTAATTTATCGAATGAAGAAGTTTATTGGTGTAATATAAGGTTCGATCAAAGGCTCGGATATTATAACGGTTAATAAAAAACGTTTTCTTTTAAAAAACTTCAAGTATTCCATCTTAGTTTATTGAATAAGTGTGTCCAGTTTGTCATGATATTTTCCTGACTTAAATATGCATGCGGTAAATGATTATCCATTGTTGTTAATTGATTAACGCTATTATTGCTTTTATAACCTAAATCAATTCTCACTGGTAAAAGTTTTGCATAATGAGTAAAAAGTTTATCAATATAAGCAATTGCACATTTTTCATTCCTTGAATTATTGTTATAAACATTAGAATGTAACACAATCATTCTCCATGTAATAAATGGGTTAATGGGATATCTATTATCTATTTTGAATTGCTATGTATTGGGTAAGATCACTAAGTTGGTATTGAATAGCATTGAATATTGTTACTAGTAAGAGTAGAAATAATAATTTGTTGGTAAAGTAAAATAGAATATTAGATATAATTAATTTAATCCTTAAAAATAACAGATAAAATGAGAACTATTAGATGTTATTAAATAGTCAACATTATGTCTGTCTCTTATACACATCT
>NZ_JBIDFH010000021.1:0-29759 GCF_046635745.1 Gilliamella sp. CG35 | reverse complement strand
GTTTGCATCGATAATGCACCAATAATGTAACTTTCACCACTACTTTTTATTTTTCGGATATTGCCTTCACTACAGGCCAAATCCTGCGCTATTTCACGTAAATTTTTAGGTTTGATAATTAATGTCGACGATATTTGTGTTTTGCTTGGTTCGATATAAAGATGATCATCCACGATCATTTCGTCTCCATAATAAAATTTAATTAAGACTTTTGCTTCTTCTTTTATTTTCGTAATTTTACTGTTTTTCATCGTCGAAATAATGCCATCTATTATTAACCCGTCTTTATCTAAACAGACCTGTTTATATTCCTTTTTTTGGGATTGATATAAACTAAATACTTTGCGTTGTTGATAGGCTTCTTTTCGAGCCCAATTACCCCAACGGGTTAATACTTGAGTGATATCATAATCAGCATTCAAACTCACTTTATTAAGCCATTGTGTCGGGTTTTGATATTGTTCAACATTGATTTGTTTTGCTAGCATTATTCACCTCAAGTAGTTTCATTTTATTAACGTTAAATTAATAACTAGTAAAAGAATTAATTATCAACATGTTTTCATTCATGTTTTATCTCTCTTTCAGTATTAAAGTTATTTTTTATATCTCTATTAGCACTGATCATGACAAAGATATTCTTGAAAAATTCCTTTCAAATAACTATTATTATTAATAATAACAATAGTTATCATAAAAATCAATAACCAATGTTATTTGAATAATGATAACTTGAGTTATACAATAAAGTACTTCATTACAATGGGATAAAAAAATGACGACATTTACAGAAAGATTAAATTCAGCATTGAAACAATCTGGTATGTCTCAACATCAATTAGCTGAAAAGGTTAAAATTAGTCAGCCCGCCATTCAAAAATTACTGTCAGGAAAATCCAATACATCAAGAAAAATTGTTGAAATAGCCAACGCGTTAAATGTTGATTTATTGTGGCTGACAAAAGGCATTGGCAAAGCGAAATTAACTAAAAATAGTGCCAATGCGACAATGTTAGGTGCTATCGATGAATGGGATAGTAAAACACCACTTGATGAGGATGAAGTTGAAGTGCCATTTTACAAAGATGTTAGGCTTTCTGCAGGTAACGGATTTGCTGATGATATTGAAGATTATAACGGATACAAACTGCGATTATCACGGTCAACAATGCGAAAATATGGAATTGATAAAGACTGTGCCGTATGTTTAACTGTTTATGGAGATAGTATGGAACCTGTTTTTAGAGACGGGTCAACTGTCGGTATCAATCAAGCAGACACTAATATTCGAGATGGAAAAATATACGCAATTAATCATGACGGGTTATTAAGAATAAAAATATTGGAAAGATTGCCTGGTAATCAAGTCAAAATCCGAAGTTACAATTCAGATTATGATGATGAAACTGTTTCTTTGGATGATATCACCATTCTAGGAAGAGTCTGGTGGCAATCATCGATATTGGATTGATCGACACATAACATTTACCGCTTCGGCGGTTTATGTTCCTACCATTATGCCCTAACATTTTAATTTTTTATCGTAACCTCATTTTTTATTACTTTTGTTATTGACTTTTTTGATAACTTATATTATCATTATGGTTATCAAAACTAATCAACTTACCATAAAGTTAGCAATACCACGAGTTACTAATGGGGTAACAAGATTCAAGTAGCTAGCAGGGGCTTACGAACATACTGCGGTTTTGATGAGATATTCAATACAAGTTTGTGTAAACCAATTTATTGAATATCTGACAACTGGAAAGACAGTAATATTCTACACCCTTTTGCCCCGAAATCGGGGCTTTTTTAGAGGTTAATATGACGAATAGAGATTTTGTTAAGATGAAAATAAAAGATCGTTTTCATCCTGATTATCAATTAACGAATACCGAGATCAAATTTTCATTATTTGGTATTTTTATTTTAATCTTGTTTGGATTATTGCTTTTTTAGTTGGAATAGATAAACAGCAACGAGGTACGTGATGCATCAATTACACCGATTAGTTGAAAACGCCTATGAAGCTAATTTTTGCAAAATGCTTGATAGAATTGAAAAACAAGATGCAAGAGATGAGTGGATCGATAAACGGGCTAGCGAACTTATAAAAAACTTTAGCAATGAGAATGACTGGCAACTTCTAGAATTAATTAAACTGAAACTTGATAATCACGCAGTTGATGCTGAGATTTATGATCAGTTCGTTTCGGATATTTGCTATTCTCAAGCAAGAGAAGAATCAAAAGCACAATTTAGTAACGTATAGATAATAAAAATTGATACTTTATAATCAATATCCTAAAAACTAAAATGTTGGATAACGCTGTTTTAAACGTAAAGTCCAGCAAAAATCGGGAAGAGATGGCGGTGAGGAAGGGATTCGAACCCTTGATACGTTGCCGTATACACACTTTCCAGGCGTGCTCCTTCAACCACTCGGACACCTCACCTAAATTATAAAGCCTGCTTTTCAAAAGCAGGCGCATACTATAATCGTCACAAAACAATTTTTCAAGTATTTTTAATTCATACAAACAATCACACCAAATGCAGCAATTAAACTGAGTATGGCAACTGTACTAAATAATGCATATTTTAAATTTGAACACATATTTTTATCTCCAATTTTAATTATTTTATTGATCAACCGAAATGTTTAATGGAATGACATCACTGTTTACTTGTTCTTTCGCAATTTTGGAATATTTAGGCGCAAAATCAAGCAGTATTTCAACAGCTTCATCTAAATAAGCATCGGGTCGTTTATAATCTTTTGGTAAGTCTTCTAATTTCGCAATTGGAGCCAAACCAGCACGACTCAAACGCTCATTCATGCGTTTCAAATCTCGGTCATCATCGCTCTTTTGTTCATCTTCACGATATTGTTTATTTAAAGAAACAATATAACGACTATCCTTTTTATCATTGAACCGTTTAATATCATCTTGAATGTAGATAAACTCAGGATTTTTGGCAATTCGAGCTAAATGGTTGGCTTTAAGTTCTGAAAATAAAGGTGCGATATTTGCAACTTTTGAATATTGCGCTGAAGGTATTTTATCCCATGGCAAAGCATTATCTAAATATCTTTCACCGGTTTCGTCAACATATTTTTCATTGATCATATCAATGTCAGGATCAACCCCTTTAAGTTGCGTACTCCCACCATTGATTCGATAAAATTTTTGAACAGTATATTGCACACCGCCTAATTCAGGCCAATCCGGATGTAATCTTGCATCTACCGGATAAGCTATATTTCGTGAGGTTTGCACCGTACCTTTACCATAAGTCGTTTCTCCAACAATCAACGCTCGACCATAGTCTTGCATTGCGGCAGAAAAAATTTCAGAAGCAGAGGCACTGTAGCGATTTATCATCACCACGATTGGCCCTGAATATTTGATACTTTCATTTTTATCATCATAAACATTGATTTTTTGTAAATTGTCACGCACTTGAACCACAGGCCCTGTATCAATAAATAGCCCAGTTAATGCAATAACTTCTGCTAAAGAACCACCGCCATTATCGCGTAAGTCGATAACAAGCCCTTGCAGATTATCTTGATTAGCTTGCGTTAATAGTGAATTGACTTTTTGAGTTAATCCTATATAAAAACTCGGAATTTCGATAACACCAACCTTCCCTCGTTGATTGTCGATAATTTTTAGTTTAGCTTCCCTGTCTTCAAAATGAATTTTATCACGTGTTAGTTCAACAATTTTAGGTTTGCTACTATTGCCTGCCGGTAAAATTTCGAGTCGGACAACAGTTCCTTTTCGCCCACGAATTTTTTCAACAACATCATCGAGACGCCAGCCAATAACATCTTCAATGGCTGAATTACCTTGTCCGACACCAATAATTTTATCACCAATGGTTAGTTGTTTACTTTTTTCAGCCGGTCCACCCGTTACAAAAGACATAATCTCGGTGTAATCATCTTTTTGACTTAAAGTGGCTCCAATACCTTCCATTGATAAATTCATCTCAGCATCGAAGTCTCGTTTCTTTCGTGGCGCCAAATAGCTGGTATGAGGATCAATTTCGCGTGCAAATGCATTCATAAACACTTGGAACGCATCTTCAGTTTTGGATTGTAACAATGTTTTTAACACACGATTGTAACGTTTAGTTAAAACTTCACGTATCTCTTTCTCATTTTTACCGGATAATGAGAGACTTAACTCATCATATTTGACTCGTTTATCCCAATAATTATCAAGCTCTTCTTCGGTGCTTGCCCATGAAATATCTTCTCTTTTAAAATCAATATTTTCATTAGTTGAAAAATCCATAGGGCGTTGTAAAACTTTTAAAGCATATTGAAATCGGTTATATCTTTTTTGAATAGAAAGATTATAAATGTCATAGGCCATTTTCAAATCGCCATCTAACAGCTCTTGACCTAACGACGCTTGTTTATCTCTAAAGCTATCAATATCACGCTGAATAAAAAAAGATTTATTGCCATCTAATAGTTTAAAATAGCGGTCAAAGATTTTGGCTGAAAATGCCCCATCTAAATCAAAATTACGGTAATGGGCTTGAGTAAAATAGTTAGTTACCCTATTTGCCACAATTTGATGAATTTGATCTTGTTTAAGCGTAGGTAATTGTTCTGTAACTGACGAATTAGTCTGAACTGCTTGGCAAACGATACTTGGACTAATAACACAAAGAACAAGTAACGATTTTCTTATACCTTTAAATAAATTACTCATTGCCATTCTCTATTGATTAATTATGTGCTCTGGTTTAACTGTTAGTTGCATACCTGAACCAACCTTCACTTTGATATGTTCTTTTTCAATATCAATGATCTGCACTTTTAATGGTTTATTGCCCAACGTAACCTTAACAAAATCACCAATTTTTAAAACTCTATTTTTTTTAGGTGGAGTATAAGCTCTTTTAGGTTTCGATTTGTTTTGTTTTTTAAAGTGCTCTTTAGCTTTACTTTTGCTCTCTTTAAGCTGTTGTTGTGCATAATCCATCTGTTCTTGGGTAATGACTTCATTGAGATTACCATCTAAATCAACACGATGCGAGCCAACTTTTATACTATATAAGTAACGCCAATTATTGGTATAAACACGTAAGGCAACACGTAGTTTCGTTTTGCTTAATTCTTGGTTTCCATCAAGACGTGAAAGTATGTCCTGAAATATGCCGATTTTCAAGGGTTTTGCTTCGCCCTCAATAGTAAAACAATTAGGAAATTGTTGGGCTAAATATACAATAATTTCTTTACTATTTGTCAATTGAAACTGTTTTTCCATCTGTTCTGCCGTAATAATTAAACTGTTGGGTTGTGAATGAATTGCGTTATTGTTTACTTTGGGTTGTTCCTTAAAGGATTCTATCGTTTTTTCTTTACTTTCTATTAGTTGTTGCTTAGCAAGATCCATCTGTTCCTGAGTTATGATTTCATGGGGATTACCGTCTAAATCGATCCGATAAACCCCAATTTTTATACTTTCTAAATAATGCTGACTATTCATGTAGAAATCTAACGCATCATTGAGTTTAGCTAAGCTTAATTTAGGGTTTTCATTTAATCGGGAAATAATGTCGTGAACAATGCCCTTTTTTAAAGGTTTGACATTACTCCCGAACGCAAAAGAATCTGGAAATTGCTTAACTAAATAAGCAATAATTTCGTCATTTGTTGTTAATTGAAATTGTTTTCCCATTTACTTTTCCGTAATAACTAAATTTTATAAGCGCTAAAGTATATATCAGCTAAATTAATAACACTAATCTTCTTTATTTTGTTTATTGATGAAACTGATGAAATCTTTTATACCATTTCGCATGAGCCATGAAGAGACAATCGATTGCTCATCGGGTGTCAATTGTTCAAAAGCAGTCATCCAAAGTTGAAGAGGTTCAATGGGTGAAATTACATAGCTTGCACTCTCTTCCTCAATATATAATGCTTTTTTGACATCTGACGGTAAACTTCCAATATGATATTCGACAGCTTTACCTCGAACACCTGAACGTTTACGTGCAGTCCATTTTTCAGCTCTTGCTTTTCGATTAATACCTTGTATTGTTGTAGGCATCCCTGCAATGCTTGACAGCTCTTTAGATGAGAACCATTCTTTCATTTTAACCATCCTAATTTTAAATAACCAGAAAAAAATACAGAAATTAAAGAAATCTTGTTATACTAAATAAGAAACGAGTTATTATTGCAAATTAACTTGAATAATGAAATTACTCGTTTCAGTAATTTTAGAGCATAGCATAGATAAAATAAGTTATAAACTAAGAGGGAACAAAAAATGGAAATAAAATTCAGCGATTGGCATCACGCTGATATTATAGCTGCACTAAAAAAGAAAGGGACAACACTATCTGAATTATCACGCCGATCGGGTTTTAGTTCGTCAACTCTTGGTAATGCGCTTGTTCGACCATGGACAAAAGGGGAATTTATCATTGCTAAAGCCCTTGATTTAGATCCGGCCGAAATTTGGCCTAGTCGTTATATTGATGCAAAAACAAATCAGCCAATTAAGCGTGTTGTTTATGAAAAGAAATTAAATTTTGAATCATCCGGTTTAAATCAAGAAATGATTGAAGAAATGATAGAAAAAATAAATAAAAATAATCAGGAAACTTAAGAAATATTTCAATGAAATATATAAAGATTAAGTTCATTTGTTTCTAAATTTTATGTATTGACTGATATTTTCAACAAAATTAAATTATTAAACTATATTAATTTTAAGTGACTTCTTATTTTGTTTAAAAATAGTTTTTTAGTTTAATTAGTGAATGAATTAGGGAGTATATGATTACTCAATCTTTTATTGTGACTTCGCAAGTTGCATCATTATTTTTAATTTAGTAAAACTAGAGATAAAAAATAGTTTAATTGAGTTTAAAAACCATTCTTTTAAACAGATATTCTTATTAGTGATGCTAAAATCATGATGCTGTGCTAGACAAAATGATACTTTACGCTATACTAATCTGCGAAATTAACCAGACAATCGCTGCTTTGTTTTAGTCCTTGTAAAAGTGGAGACAAACAGAGGGGAGGAAAGTCCGGGCTCCATAGGGCAGAGTGCCAGGTAACGCCTGGGGAATTTTGGCGTGAGCTAAAATTTACGACTAGTGCAACAGAGAGTATACCGCCGATGGCTTATAGTTAAGATCAGGTAAGGGTGAAAGGGTGCGGTAAGAGCGCACCGCGCAACTGGTAACAGTTGTGGCACGGTAAACTCCACTCGGAGCAAGGTCAAATAGGGATTCATTGGCGCGGCCCGCGTTGAATCCGGGTAGACTGCTTGAGCTAATGCGTGAGTATTAGCCTAGAGGAATGATTGTCCACGACAGAACCCGGCTTATCGGTTAATTTCAATTTTCTTCTTTTTGATTCTCAATTTCAGCGACATGCACTTGTTTCTTTTTGTTTAACCAACGTTTTAACGCCAGCCAAATAGAGAAGATCAAACCTAAAAGCAATAACAATACAGGAATTAACATTAAAAGTGACATGATCTGCTTCTCATAGGTTTTAAAAATCGGCGACAAACCGAATAGATAACCTAAAGTCACAATCAAGAAAATCCATAACGTTGCACTAATCCAATTATAAATATGAAATTTTCTACTATGTAGATTGGATAATCCAGCCATCATCGGTAATAATGTTCGTACAAAAGCAATAAATCGACCGATAAACAACGCTTGTAATCCATATTTATGGAATAAAACTTCGGATTTACGGTGATATTTTTCAGGCAGGTGTTCCATCCAACCT
Source organism: Gilliamella sp. CG35 (assembly GCF_046635745.1). Lineage (NCBI taxonomy): Bacteria > Pseudomonadati > Pseudomonadota > Gammaproteobacteria > Orbales > Orbaceae > Gilliamella > Gilliamella sp. CG35. Next base: position 21,967 of record NZ_JBIDFH010000021.1, on the reverse strand, counting down.
TTTACAATTTTGGTATTACCAAGCCAAAGCCCTTGTAAATAACCTAACCAAGTTCCCAGGGCTGCTGCTGCAATTAAGATGACATTGATTAACCCGAAATGGAAAACATCAAGACTAATTAGCACACCAGTTAAAAAGAGCAAGCTGTCACCCGGTAAAAAAGCTGCCGGTAAGACGCCATTTTCTAACAATATGATGACAAATAACATACCATATAATGTCCATAAGACATTTGGATTTGATAGTGTTGCAACATCCATATTAATAAAAGCTTGATAAAGAGTAATGATTGTTTCCATCTATTTTAAAATCCTATTCATCTAAGTTATTGGTGATTAATAGTACCACCTACAGTTAAATTATTCACTTTCAAAGTTGGTTGCCCAACACCTACCGGTACACTCTGCCCTGCTTTACCACAAGCACCCACACCAGAATCTAATTCAAGATTATTCCCGACCATTGATATTTGTTGCATGGTTTCGATACCGGAACCAATTAATGTTGCCCCTTTTACCGGCGTCGTTATTTTGCCTTTTTCGATTAAATATGCTTCTGATGTGGAGAAAACAAATTTACCAGAGGTTATATCAACTTGACCGCCAGCAAAATTTGGTGCATATAAACCATAATCAACACTACTGATAATTTCATCGAACGTTGACTTGCCTGATAACATATAGGTATTCGTCATTCGAGGCATCGGAAGACAATCATAGCTTTCACGGCGTCCATTACCTGTAGATTGAGTATTCATCAATTTTGCATTGAGTTTATCAAACATATAGCCTTTTAGAATGCCATTTTCTATCAGTACTGTTTTTTGACTTGGCGTTCCTTCGTCATCAATAGAAAGTGAACCGCGTCGATTTTCCATTGTACCGTCATCCACTATAGTACAAAGTTCTGAAGTGACTTTTTCACCTATTTTTCCTGAAAATACAGAGCTATTTTTACGATTAAAGTCACCTTCTAAGCCATGCCCCACCGCTTCATGTAATAAGACACCTGGCCAACCTGCGCCAAGAACAACTGGCATTGTTCCTGCTGGTGCTGGTTTAGCAGATAGTGAAACTAATGCTTGGCGTACGGCTTCACGTGTGTAGCTATCGGCAATGCTTTCCCCTGTTTTAGGGTGAATAGTTAAAAAGTAGTCATAACCAAAACGACCACCACCACCACTACTACCACGTTCACGCTTGCCATCTTGCTCGACAAGAACAGAAACGGATAATCTGACTAATGGTCTGATATCGGCACAATAAGTCCCATCAGTAGCCGCAATAAGGATATCTTCATAACTGCCAGTCAAACTCGCCGAGACTTCTGTAACTCGTGAATCAAGCGCACGTGCTAACTGATCGACTTGCCTTAATAAGGCTATCTTTTGATCTTGATAAAAGCCATTAATTGGATTAATTGACGGATATTTTAAGCTATTTTCCAATGTTTTAAGGGGAGTAATTTTAATTGGCGTTTGTAGAGTTGTAATGGAATTTGCTGCCAAAACACTCTGCTCTAAGCGATTTAAAGCAAGTTGATCGGTATAGGCAAACCCTGTTTTTTCACCAATGATAGCTCTAACCCCCACACCTTGATCACGATGATAAGAAGCATTTTTGATAATACTATCTTCGATTGCCCAACTTTCATAAAAGCCCGATAAAAAGTACAAATCGCCATAATCAATTTTTCTTGAACCTAACATATCCAATAAACGCATAATATCTGAATGATTTAGGTTATTTGGACAAAGTAGTCGTTCACTTACTTCAGTTACAATCATAGATTCCTTAATTAATATTTCAACTTTAATAATTTTTAAAGTTCACTTATTATCAATATATTGTTAATTATTAATATCTCAAGGCTTTGAAGCTTTACATTAATACCACATCATATTGTTCTTGAATATAAAGCGGTTCAACTTTGACTTCAACACGTTTACCAACAAACACTTTCACTTCTGCTAAAGCATGTGATTCATCATTATTTAAAGCATTAGCAACCGCTGCAGACGCATAAACCAATAAGTATTCAGAACGATGTGCTTTATGAACACGGACAATTTCACGCAATATTTCATTGCATACGGTTTCTACGGATTTGACGATACCGCGACCTTTACAGGCTGGACACTCTTCACATAAAATGTGCCCCAAACTTTCACGAGTACGTTTACGCGTCATTTCCACTAAGCCTAAAGTCGAAAATGAATTTACGGTCGTTCTTGCTCTATCTTTGGCTAAAAAATCTTGTAGTGATTGGAGCACTCGTTCTCGATGGACATCTTCTTGCATATCGATAAAATCGATAATAATAATACCACCTAAATTACGTAATCGTAATTGACGCGCAATAGCAATAGTTGCTTCGATATTCGTATTAAAAATTGTCTCTTCAAGATTGCGATGCCCAACAAATGCGCCTGTATTAATATCAATTGTCGTCATGGCTTCGGTTTGATCGATAATTAAATAACCACCTGATTTTAATTTAACTTTACGATCCAGTGCTCGTTGAATTTCGTTTTCTGTATCATAGAGATCAAATATTGGCGCACTACCTCGATAGTGCGTTAGCTTATCAGTAACTTCAGGCATGAATTCTTGCGTAAATTCAACTAATAGATCATACGTTAATTTTGAATCAACCAAAATGCGCTCAATAGGATCGCCAACAAAATCACGTAATACACGCTGAGAAAGTTGTAGTTCTCCGTAAACCAGATTTTTACTGATTGGCCTAGCCATACGCTCTTGTATTTTTGACCACAGTCGTTTTAGAAAATTAGCATCTTGTTCTAATTCATGCGCACTTGCACCTTCAGCTGCCGTACGAACAATAAAACCACCTTGATCGGTAACATACTGTTCAACAATTTTTTTAAGTCTATCTCGTTCTTCTTCACTTTCAATACGTTGAGAAGTCGCCACGTGAGCTGAGTTTGGACCGGGCATTAATACTAAATAACGAGAAGGTAATGTAATATCTGTAGTTAACCTTGCCCCTTTTGTTCCCAACGGATCTTTAACGACTTGTACCATCAAGTCTTGTCCTTGGCGAACAAGTTCAGAAATATCTTTAACTTGAAATTGCTCTTGCTCAGTATCCGATACACATTCCGTATGAGGCATAATGTCTGAAGCATGTAAAAAGGCTGCTTTTTCAAGACCAATATCAACAAATGCTGCTTGCATGCCAGGTAAAATGCGGATCACTTTACCTTTGTAGATATTTCCAACAATACCACGCCGAGATTCACGATCGACATGAATTTCTTGTAATACACCATCTTCAATATAAGCGACACGAGTTTCAGAAGGTGTTACGTTCATTAATAGTTCAACTGACATAAAGATTCCTGTTAAATAGATCGCTAATTAATTGATCGCAAAGCTTCGTCTCACTAGTCGTAAAAATAGGTAAATTACTATCCATAATACTCCGTCAACAAAGCTTGATAGTAAATTTAATGGGGACATTGTTATAGTATGATAAATACTGACCTGAAATAAAAACATCAATAAATTATAACAAATTGATATGCCAAAAATAATAAAGCATTGTTGCCATAATGCTAAATTACGTATCAACTGGTATTTAAAAATCAGTAAATAAGCAATAATAGAAAAAATAAATGCATGGATACCGATTATCGTACCGGAAAAGAGATCCATAATAATGCCTAGAATAAATGCTGTCCCTATACCAACACGATGCGGAAGCGCAATTAACCAATAAGCTAAAAAGAGCATTAGTACATGTGGCTTGTATATATTATAAGATGGTGTCCAAGGTATAATTTGTAAACATAAACCTAAAAATAACGTTATCCAAATAACCAGTATTCCTCTAGGGTTTTTCATGTTGTTCTCCTTGATCGCCCCATAATAGTAATAGATAACGTAGTCGTTTTAAATCAGCAGTCGGAGTAGCTGAAATAATGGGTGATGAATCACTGATATCAATTTTAACTGAACTTACTACCGCAACAGGATAGCCTTCTGGAAATCGACCATCTAGCCCCGATGTGACAAGAACATCACCAACTTTAATATCAACATTATTCGGTAAAAAATCGAGTGTTAAATCATTATTACATCCATTACCGACAGCAACCATAGCAATATCATTTCTTTGCACTTGAACAGGTATGGCATGTTGAAAATCACAAACTAAAATAGCTCGACTCGTGTTTTGAGCTGTCTCATAAATCTGTCCAACAATACCTTTTTCATCAATCACAGGTTGCCCAACATATACTCCTTCATGTTGCCCTTTATTGATAACGATCTGATAAGCGTAAGGATTAGTATCAGCTAATAAAACTTGAGCAGCCATTTTATGCTCTTCATGCCATAAAGGTGCTTTCAATAATTCCCGTAATCGATTATTTTCGTGTCTTAAATGTGCAAGTAATAGCAGATCAGCTTTTTTATTTAATAATTCTTCAGATAATCTTTCGTTTTCATTGACTAATTCTTCTCTGGATTTCGACATTTCATAGAGTGAATCATACGATGCTGCCGGTGAATTAGAAATGTAATAAAGTGGCGAAATAATAGTATCAAGATAATATCGAATTTCTTTAAATGGACGATAATTAACATCAAAAACTATTAAAATTAAAGCAAGTGCCATAGAAATAAATAGTTGCACACTAAGCGGTGAACGATTAGAAAAAAGTAATTTCATTGTTCAATACTTACCTGTTATATACTTAAGCGCTATTGATACAAAGATGTGACTCCGTCGACAATGTCGACGGATAAGAAAGTATGATATTGAATAATTTACCACTTTATTGCACTAAATGAAATGGTAACTAAGACAAATCTTAATCTTCACTGAAAAGATCACCACCATGCATGTCAACCATATCCAGTGCTTTTCCTCCGCCTCGTGCTACACAAGTAAGCGGATCTTCAGCGACAACAACATGGATACCCGTTTCAGCGGCTAACAATTTATCGATATTACGTAATAACGCACCACCACCTGTTAATACCATACCATGTTCAGAAATATCAGAAGCAAGCTCTGGCGGACACTGCTCTAAAGCGACCTTGACAGCACTCACGATACCACTTAATGGTTCTTGTAACGCTTCTAAAATTTCATTCGAGTTCAACGTAAAGCTACGAGGAACACCTTCTGCTAAATTTCGACCACGAACTTCAATCTCAAGAACTTCATCGCCCGGATAAGCGCTACCAATGAAATGTTTAATTTTTTCGGCTGTTGCTTCTCCAATGAGAGCACCATAATTACGACGAACATAGTTGATAATAGCTTCATCAAATCGGTCACCACCTATTCGAGCAGAAGCAGAATAAACCACACCATTAAGGGAAATCACCGCAACTTCTGTTGTTCCGCCGCCGATATCAACCACCATCGATCCCGTTGGTGACGAGACGGGTAAGTCTGCACCAATAGCGGCTGCCATTGGTTCTTCAATTAAATAGACTTCACGGGCACCTGCCCCTAATGCCGATTCCCGAATAGCACGACGTTCAACCTGTGTTGCCCCAACAGGCACACAAACAAGAACACGCGGGCTAGGCCTTAAAAAGCTATGGCTGTGCACTTGGCGAATAAAATACTGTAACATTTTTTCTGTGACAGAAAAGTCAGCGATAACACCATCTTTCATTGGTCTAATAGCTGCAATATTACCTGGAGTACGCCCTAACATCTGTTTCGCAGCCTGTCCGACAGCAGCAACACTTTTCGGTGTTCCAGAACGATCTTGTCGAATGGCAACAACGGAAGGTTCGTTTAATACGATCCCTTGCCCTTTTACATAAATAAGTGTATTGGCTGTACCTAAATCAATAGATAAATCATTTGAAAACAAGCCGCGAACTTTTTTGAACATAATAAAAACTTTTCCTAGAATTAATCTTGTTTAAGTATATTTAGAGTTTGAAGCAAGCTAATTATAAAATATAATTTTCTTGTAAAATCGGTCAAAATAATATCTTATTTAGTCTGTCAATTCCATAGCAAGCCTCAATAATAATTGAGTTATAATATTGTATCGCAATTATAAAATAATACCTAGAAAATAGTATAGCAATAGATTGTAAAGGAGATATATAATGACAAATTATATTTTACAGTGTATCCTGCGGCGTTAATGTTGAGTTACTGCCTTATTATCACGTTAAAAGATTTCTTTTAAGATATTAAGGATGCATTAATTAATTGTTACTTATATCAAATAAACACGGTGTAATTCATGGATATACGCAAAATTAAAAAATTAATTGAGTTAGTTGAAGAGTCAGGTATTTCAGAACTTGAAATCTCTGAAGGTGAAGAATCAGTACGTATTAGCCGTTCAGTGGCAACAACAAGCTATTCTGCGCCTGTGCAAAATATTCAAATTCCTCAAGCTGCTCCTGTTGTAGTAACATCAGCTTCTTCTAATGGAGAAGTGGCTAATGAAGTCGAGCCTGTTGCTGTTTCTGGAACAACAATAAAATCCCCAATGGTTGGTACTTTTTATCGTACACCTAGCCCTGAATCAAAAGCGTTTGTTGAAGTTGGGCAAACAGTGAATGTGGGCGATGTACTTTGCATTGTCGAAGCGATGAAAATGATGAATCAAATTGAATCAGAAAAAGCTGGGACTATTAAAGCTATTTTAGTTGAAAATGGTCAACCCGTTGAATTTGATCAACCATTATTCATTATTGAATAATCAGAATTTATTAATTAATTTTTACGATTAAGAGATTGAATATGCTTGATAAAATTCTTATTGCTAATCGCGGTGAAATTGCGCTACGTATATTACGTGCATGTAAAGAACTTGGCATTAAAACTGTTGCTGTTCATTCTTTGGCAGATAAAGATTTAAAACATGTCTTACTTGCAGATGAAACTGTCTGTATCGGTCCTGCAGCGTCTGCCAAAAGCTATCTTAATATACCGGCATTAATTTCAGCGGCCGAAGTTACCGGTGCAGCTGCGATTCATCCTGGATATGGATTCTTATCAGAAAATGCTGATTTTGCAGAGCAAGTTGAACGTTCTGGTTTTATTTTTGTCGGTCCAAAACCAGACACGATTCGTTTAATGGGTGATAAAGTATCTGCGATTGAAGCCATGAAAAAAGCAGGTGTGCCTTGTGTACCTGGTTCTGATGGTCCATTGAGCAATAATATTGATACAAATAAACAGATAGCCAAAAAAATAGGTTATCCCGTCATTATTAAAGCCTCAGGTGGCGGTGGTGGTCGTGGTATGCGTATTGTTCGTGATGAAAAAGATCTAGAACAATCCATTAAAATGACCAAATTAGAAGCCAAAACTGCCTTCAATAATGATATGGTTTATATGGAAAAATTCCTTGAAAATCCACGTCATATTGAAATACAAGTGCTTTCTGATGGTCAAGGTAATGCAGTTTATTTAGGTGAGCGCGATTGTTCAATGCAAAGACGTCACCAAAAAGTGGTAGAAGAAGCTCCTGCTGTTGGTATTACGCCTAAAATGCGTAAATTTATCGGGGAACGTTGCGTTAATGCTTGTATTGAGATTGGTTATCGTGGCGCAGGTACATTTGAGTTTTTATTTGAAGATGGCGAGTTTTACTTCATTGAAATGAACACGCGTATTCAAGTAGAACATCCTGTAACTGAAATGATAACTGGCGTTGATTTGATTCGAGAACAAATCTTAATTGCCGCTGGCAAACCACTTTCAATCAAACAGAGTGATATTCATATTAAAGGTCACGCGATTGAGTGTAGAATTAACGCAGAAGATCCAAAAACATTTATGCCATCACCGGGTAAAATTACTCGTTTTCATGCGCCGGGTGGGTTTGGTATTCGTTGGGAATCTCATATCTACGCTGGTTATACCGTACCACCATATTATGATTCAATGATTGGTAAATTAATTGCCTATGGTGAAACTCGTGAAGTGGCGATCGCTCGTATGAAAAATGCGTTAGCTGAACTCGTTATCGATGGTATCAAAACCAATATTGATCTTCACATTGAAATTATGAATGATAAAAACTTCCAAAAAGGTGGAACAAATATCCATTACTTAGAGAAAAAACTAGGTATTTATGAGTAGTCCATTAATGTCTAATCTCGACAATATATTGTTATTTTAGCGTGTTAATTGCTTGATTTGTCCAATCATTAACATAAAACTTAACGGTTCTACTTATCCGCCGACTTATGTCGGCGGTGTTATTTTTACTGCTTAACTTCTTAATCCTTTACCACTTTCAATCAAACGCCACACAGCGATATATAAAATCACCACAAACAAGATAAGCATTGAAAAAGTGATCCATAGTGAAACATCTGTGGTACCAAGAAAACCATAACGAAAACCATTAATCATATAGACAATAGGATTTAATTTAGATACCCATTGCCAAAATGTTGGCAGTAACGTGATTGAATAAAATACCCCCCCAAGATAAGTTAATGGCGTTAACACAAATGTTGGCACAATACTAATATCATCAAATGTTTTAGCATAAACTGCATTTAACAGTCCAGCTAACGAGAATAGTATTGAAGTTAATAGTAGTGTGAAAATAACGAATACCCAAGAATGAACTTCATAAGTCACAAAAAAAAGGGATACCATTGTCACTAAAGCACCAGTTAAAATACCTCGAATAACGCCACCACCAACAAATCCCCAAATTAAGATATGTGTTGGTACAGGTGCAACTAAAAGTTCTTCGATATTACGTTGAAATTTAGCACTAAAAAATGATGAACAAACATTTGTATAAGAGTTGGTAATTACCGACATCATAATTAATCCCGGTACAATAAATGCCATATAACTATGACCACCCATATTGCCAACTCGTGACCCAATTAAATTGCCAAAGATAATAAAGTAAAGTGACATAGTTATAACAGGAGGAATTAAGGTTTGAATCCAAATTCTTAAAAATCGTATCACCTCTTTACGCCAGATACTTTTTAGGGCTATCCAGTATAAGTTATTCATTATCGGCTCCTTTTGTTTGAGTATCATTACGCACTAAATCAACAAATAACTCTTCAAGTCGATTGGTTTTATTGCGCATACTGATAACTTTGATTTGTTGTTGATTAAGTTGCTCAAACAATTGATTTAATCCATGCTGTTTATCGACTTTAACTTCCAACACGCCTGGCTCTACATTGGTAAATGCATAATCGTTTAAAACTATAGGCTGACTGGTTGGTAAATAATCGATAATAATCGTTTCAGATTGACTATTCGCCAGTAAATCACGCATAGAGGAATTAGCAATGAGTTCACCATGTTGAATAATACCAATATGCCGACATAACATTTCTGCTTCTTCTAAATAATGTGTGGTCAAAATAATCGTAATACCCTGACGATTGATTTCTCTTAAAAAATCCCACATAGAACGTCGTAATTCAATATCAACCCCTGCCGTTGGTTCATCAAGAATTAATAATTTAGGTTCATGAACTAATGCTCTTGCTATCATGAGTCGTCTTTTCATGCCACCTGATAACATACCTGCTCGGCTATTACGCTTATCCCAAAGATCTAAAATACGTAAATATTTTTCAGCACGTTCAAGTGCTAATTTACGGGGTAATCCGTAATATCCACCTTGGTTTGCAACAATTTGCAGTACTTCTTCAAACTGATTGAAATTAAATTCTTGAGGCACTAACCCTAACTGCCTTTTGGCGTTGACAATATCTTTATCTAAATCAAATCCAAAAATTTTAACTTGACCCGATGTTTTGGTAACCAAAGAACTTATGATTCCAATCGTAGTGGATTTTCCAGCACCATTAGGCCCAAGCAGTGCATAAAAATCACCAGCTTGTACAGTTAAATTAATACCTTTTAATGCTTCTACACCATTTTTATAAATTTTTTTGAGTTCAATTAACTCAAGTGCAGGAATAGATGACATGGATGTATCCTAATTGAATATTTTATAATTAAATTGCTATAAAATCCTATTTGATGTGAATTAATATTGACAATATAATTATTCATTGTAAAGCGCTTTTTAGCATTATTTGAATTGATTATATGGCACCCCATTAACAAAACATAAAAAAGATTAATGTTTGTTAAAATCAACTCACAAACGCTTAAACTAAGTTAAGTTAAAATAAATCATTAAGTAAGGAAAGAATATTATGATTAAGATTGGGTTGGTTTCGGTATCAGACCGTGCATTTAATGGTGTATATGAAGATGAAGGAATTCCATCTTTAATTACCTGGTTAACAAAAACATTAAAAACCCCGTTTGAAACCCTACCGCGTATTATCCCTGATGAACAACCGTTAATTGAACAAACCTTATGCGATTTGGTGGATAAATTACATTGTGATTTAATACTGACAACTGGCGGAACAGGGCCAGCTTTAAGAGACGTCACACCCGATGCAACAATAGCGATAGCCGATCGTATTTTACCTGGCTTTGGTGAACAAATGCGTCAAATTAGTTTGCATTTTGTGCCCACTGCAATTCTATCCAGACAAATCGGTGCAATACGAAACAAATGTTTAATTCTGAATCTACCTGGCAGACCTAAATCTATTCAAGAAACATTAGAAGGTGTGAAAGATAATGCTGGGAATGTGATTGTAAATGGTATTTTTGCCAGTGTGCCTTACTGTATTGAGCTACTAGAAGGACCATACATCGAAACACATGAACATGTTGTTAAAGCTTTTCGACCGAATAAACCTGTAAAATAGAAACTTTAGTTTTATGCAACTTTGATGCATAATTATCTAATAAAATAAACTGCTTTTATTTCTCCATTCGATAAAAGTTTTTGTGCAATAAAAGATAACTTCTGACTTCTATATTGTTATATCTGATTGATTTTAAAATTTTAAGCAATGTTTATAAATAAAATTGAATGTCAAAACAGTAAAACATTTAATCCAAAGGAACACTATGAAACAAGATGATTTCACTCGCGTATTTAAAGAGATGCTAAGTCAAGAAAAATTTAGTTCACAAGTTGAAATTGTTCAAGCTCTTCAAGATCAAGGTTTTGACAATATTAATCAATCTAAAGTATCAAGAATGTTAACTAAATTTGGTGCCGTGAGAACACGAAATGCCAAATCGGAAATGGTTTATTGTTTACCCGCTGAAATCAGTGTTCCAACGACAAGCAGCCCATTAAAAAATTTGGTTTTAGACATTGATTATAATAGTTCAATGGTCGTCATTCGAACTAGCCCAGGCGCTGCGCAACTTATCGCAAGATTACTTGATTCAATCGGAAAATCAGAAGGTATTTTAGGTTCCATTGCTGGCGATGATACAATTTTCAGTACACCAACGAAAGGATGTACGGTGAAAAAATTATATCAAATTATTCTTGAGCTATTTGAACAGGAATTATAAAAACTGATCAGTTAACTTTTTTGTTATTATTTGAATTTTTAATATTTAACCTATTGACACAATTAACAGAATCGTTAATTCTATACATACTGATTTTGTAATTTAAATCACAAGAACGAAGAGGCGCATTACTCAGGTAGATTATTTTAGGGGCTGGAACCGTTTATAAATGATTGAGGGGATGTAATGCCGAGATTTAATTGATAATCCAGAACTCAGTTAGATCGACTGCAAGGGCTGAATCCCTTGGGTTGTCACCCTAACAGGTGGAGCGCTTCAGGGTTTTACTCATTTTCCTTAACGGTAAATAAGTCATGACCTCGCTCTAACTCTGTTAAAAATAATAATTTTTAATATGAGGAATTCATGGAAACATCATTTGTAATTGCTAAATTTGGTGGTACCAGTGTTGCCGATTACCAATCTATGGTAAACAGTGCAAATATCGTTGTCACCAATCCGAATGTCAAAGTTGTGGTATTATCTGCCTCTGCAGGTATTACAAATTTATTAGTAGCTTTAGCTGAAGGGCGAGATGCTGAAGTAAGAGCACAACACATCGCGAAAATTCAATCTATTCAATATAGTATTTTAGAACAACTTCCTCAAAATCCTACATTACGTGCTGAGATAGATCAGATAATTGCTAATATTGCCTCTTTATCAGAAGCCGCTAGTCTCGCTACATCATCCGCCCTAACCGACGAACTTGTCAGTCATGGCGAAATTATGTCTTCTAAACTTTTTGTAGAAATATTGAAAGAAAAACAGAAAAATGTGTTATGGTTCGATGTGCGTAAAGTCATGCGGACGGATAATAAGTTTGGTAAAGCCACACCAATAATTGAAGATATTAAACAACTCTGTTGTGCACATTTAAAATCATTGTATGCCAATAACATTATTGTTACACAAGGATTTATTGGTTCTGAAAGCACCGGTAAAACCACTACCTTAGGTCGAGGTGGTAGCGATTATACTGCCGCTTTGCTTGGTGAAGCATTAAATGCAACACAAATCGATATTTGGACAGATGTTGCAGGTATCTATACTACCGATCCTCGAATTGCGCCATCCGCTAAACGCATTGACGAAATTTCTTTTGCTGAAGCGGCTGAAATGGCAACATTTGGCGCTAAAGTGTTACATCCTGCAACACTGGTGCCAGCTGTTCGAAGCAATATCCCTGTATTTGTCGGGTCGAGTAAAGCGCCACAAGCAGGCGGAACAATTGTTTATAATACCAACAGTATCAAATCCGATCTGCCATCATTTAGAGCATTAGCATTGCGCCGCAAACAAACCTTACTTACGTTAACTAGTTTAAATATGTTACATGCACAAGGCTTTTTAGCGAATGTGTTTACAATACTGGCTAAACATAATATTTCTGTTGATTTAGTCACAACGTCAGAAGTCAGCATTGCATTAACCATTGATACGACAGGAACCAACACCAATGGCACCAGTTTATTAACTAAAGCACTATTTGATGAGCTTTCCACACTTTGCCATGTCGATGTTGAAGAAGATTTAGCTCTAATTGCCATTATTGGTAATAAACTGACTTCAACCAAAGGTATAGCCAAAGAAGTATTTGGTGTCTTAGATGATTTTATCATTCGACTTTGCTGTTACGGTGCTAGCACGCATAACCTTTGTTTATTATCAAGAAGTAATGATGCGGAAGACATCATTAAAATTCTCCACAAAACAATTTTTGAATAATACTCTCTATGAGGAAGATAATCTCTTCCTCTTTATCTGCTAGTTCAAGATAAAATCCATACTAAGCTAAAAAATAAATTGTAAAGCTTAATAAAATATCTAAACATTTAATAAAAAAAATTATAGAATATAGCTAAATTATTTTATGCCGTACGTTCATAAAACTGTTCTCTATTTATCAATTGTCATCAATCTTCATCTAGTTTTGTTATTAGTAATTTATACGTTTAAAAAGTGTATTACTTTTTTTAATTCAATTTACTACATCTGTAAACTAACATTAAATACAACAAAATAAGGGTAAATTATCATGGGTATTATAAGTTGGATTATTCTAGGATTAATTGCCGGTTGGATTGCTAAATTTTTCATGCCTCTAGGCAGTGTTGGGGTGGTGAAAACCATTCTACTCGGTATCGCGGGAGCCTTGGTAGGAGGATATATAAGTACTTTCTTCGGCTGGGGAAGCGTCACTGGATTCAATTTCCCAAGTTTGTTTATCTCAGTATTAGGGGCGATTTTATTAATCTATCTTTATCGTCTTTTCAGATAAAAAATTCGTTTCAAATCAAAATTGGCGGATTTCTTCCGCCAATTAATTAATGCAATTATCAAAATAATTCTTATCGATAATTCAATGAATTTTATTTTTTGGTTTAGCATCAGTTACCATACTCACCGCTTTTAAACCTACGCTTGTAGCATCAAAAAACCGAATGACATAAATTAGATTCCTTTCATTTTCGTTGTAAAGATGTGAATAAGTAATTTCGTCATATGGCGATTTTTGTTATATTAATCTCCAAAATCACTTATTAATAAATAGTAAACTAGAATGCTTAAAATATTCAATACATTATCTCGAGAAAAAGAAGTATTTCAATCCATTACCCCCAATAAAGTCGGGCTTTATGTCTGTGGTGTGACGATTTACGATCTTTGTCATATTGGTCATGGGCGCACTTTTGTCGCATTTGATGTTGTTTCTCGTTATCTGCGTTTTTTAGGTTATGACTTAACTTATGTCCGTAACATTACCGATATTGATGATAAAATCATTAAAAGAGCCCTTGAAAATGGCGAAACCTGTGAACAATTGACCGAACGTATGTTACAAGAGATGTATGCTGATTTTGATGCATTGAATATTAAACGTCCTGACGTTGAACCTCGTGCAACTCAACATATGCAACAAATTATTGAATTGGTTGAAGAGTTAATAAAAAAAGACCATGCTTATATTGCTGATAATGGCGATGTAATGTTTTCCGTCGATAGTGATCCTAATTATGGTATTTTATCTCGTCAAAATTTAGAACAGCTACAAGCGGGTGCCCGTGTTGATGTTGTTGATGTAAAACGCAATCCAATGGACTTTGTGTTATGGAAAATGTCTAAACCAAACGAACCAAGTTGGGATTCACCATGGGGTAAAGGTCGTCCTGGTTGGCATATTGAATGTTCAGCAATGAATAGTTACCAATTGGGTAATCATTTTGATATTCATGGTGGTGGGTCTGATTTGATGTTCCCACACCACGAAAATGAAATTGCTCAATCAACTTGTGCTCATGATGGACAATATGTAAATTATTGGATGCATTCGGGTATGGTAATGATTGACCAAGAAAAAATGTCAAAATCACTAAATAACTTTTTCACGATTCGTGATGTATTAAAGCATTATGATGCAGAAACAGTTCGCTATTTCTTATTGTCAGGTCACTATCGCAGTCAACTCAACTATAGTGAAGAAAATCTAAAACAAGCCAGAATGGCACTAGAGCGTTTATATACAGCTTTACGGGATACCGATCCTAATCATCCTCATAACACACCAGACAGTGATTATTACCGTCAATTCTGTCAAGCAATGAATGACGACTTTAATACACCTGAAGCCTATTCCACACTATTTGATCTCGCGCGTGAAATTAATAAAGCAAAAGCGGAAAATGATATGGCGCATGCCAATGAATTGGCAGCCGAATTACGCTATTTATCCGCTGTTCTAGGTTTATTAGAACAAGATCCAGTCAAATTTTTACAAGGCGAATCACAAGACGATGTTGATAGCACCTTAATTGATGCTTTGATTCAACAACGTAATGAAGCCCGCGCCAGTAAAAATTGGGCGTTAGCCGATGAAGCCCGAGATAAACTAAATGCTATGAATATCGTGCTTGAAGATGGTGCGAATGGCACGACTTGGCGCAAAAAAAGTTGATGATATAAGCTAAAACACCCATTTAAAAATGGGTGTTGATAATCATCTATCTTAATTTTTTATCCACTGACGTTAAAATACCCCGTAAAATATTTAACTCTTGTTGCTCAATCCGTGCGCGAGTAAATAACCGACGTAAGCGCCCCATAATTTGACCGGGGTGATTAGCATTAATAAATTCAGTTTTCAACAAAGTTTGTTCTAAATGCTGATAGAAACGTTCGATGTCTTCATCTTTGGGAAACTCAATACTATTTATATCAGCCTCTTGTTCAGTTAAAACAGAACCAATATTTAACATCGACATTCGTATTTCATAACAAAGCACTTGTACTGACATCGCCAAATTCAATGAGCTATAAGCTGGATTTGCAGGAATCCCAACATGATAATGGCACTTTTGCAACTCCTCATTAGTTAATCCCACTCGTTCACGACCAAAAACCAAAGCAACATTTGCATCATTATTAGATGCTTCTTGAATAATTTTATCGCCACACTCTTTTGGTGTTAAATTCGGCCACTGTAAACTGCGAGGACGAGCACTAGTCCCGATCACTAACCGACAATCTGCAATCGCCTCATCCAAAGATGAAAAAATTTGGGCTTGTTTTATAATATCACTCGCTCCAGCTGCTAAAGAAATAGATTGAGAATCTGGTTTTATTACTGGGTTAACCAAACAAAGATGCGTTAATCCCATTGTTTTCATTGCTCTAGCGGCTGAACCCATATTACCAGTATGCGAAGTTTCAACTAAAACAATCTTCACGTTATCTAAATAATTCACAATATCCTCATTAAAAAGTATCGAGTTCCTATTAGAACCAAATAGTTAACAGTATATAGGAAAAAGATGGCAAAATGCAGATTTGAAATCTGATTGATTAAAATCAGCAGAAATTATTTTGAATGTTAATCACAAAATTTACAGAATAAATAAATAACTGATTGACGAAACTGCAATAATTTGCCAATGTAGAGGTAGAAATCCCCCATTGAGTTAGCTCAATTTGTTAGCGAATTTTTTAGTAAACTTTTTAGTAAACATAGTGGAGGTCAATCATGACGTTAAGTATTACCAGTAAACAAATGGACATTACTCCTGCAATTCGTCGTTATCTTGAAGATAAGTTTTCGAAACTAGATAAATGGAGAGCACTGTTAATCAACCCTCACTTTATATTATCGAAGGAACCTGATGGATTTATTATTGATGCCACCATTGCAACCAAAGGCACACCGTTAGTTGCTTCAGCTAAACACATTGATATGTATGCAGCAATTAATGATCTTATTGGAAAACTCGAAAAACAACTCAATAAGATTCAGCATAAAGGGGAATCTCGCCGAGCCTTTGATAGCATCAAAGGAGCCGTACTGGAAGAGCAAGTTTAGAAAATAGATGATCACAAATAAATTAAAAGGCACTTTGATAGTGCCTTTATTTTTTTGCTTGTTATAATATTACACATCTATTTTTTACTTAATTAAGCCAAATGACTGTTAATCCTTTACTACCCTTGCGAGATAAAATTAATGAAATTGATGCGAAATTATTAGAGCTTGTAGCTAAACGTCGCCAAATTTCAACACAAGTCATTCAAACAAAAATTGAAGCCAACATTCCTGTGCGTGATTTAGAACGTGAACGCTCATTAATCAATTCACTTATTCATCAAGGAAAAGACTATCATCTTGATGATATTTTAATAAAACGTCTATATCAGGTTATTATTGAAGATTCCGTTCTACTACAACAAAAGATCTTACAAGAAAAACTTAATCACAACACCATAGCGACGGCAAAAGTTGCTTTTTTAGGGCCCAAAGGCTCTTACTCCCACTCTGCTGCGCGACGTTATGCGAGTGCTCACTTTGAAGAAATGACGGAATCTAGTTGTTCAACCTTTAAAGATGTTTTTGAGCAAGTCGAAAAAGGAGTGGTGGATTTTGGTATTTTACCTATCGAAAATTCAAGCTCTGGTTCGATTAATGAAGTTTATGATCTTTTACAAAAAACCAATTTACATATCATTGGTGAACTTTCATTACCTATAGATCACTGCGTACTTGCTGTTGCTGATGCCAAACTGGAGCAAATTGACACTATTTATAGTCATCCACAACCATTTCAACAATGCAGTAACTTTTTAGAAAAATCACCTCATTGGAAAATTGTCTATTGCGACAGTACCTCGTCAGCTATGGAGATGGTAGCAAGCCTCAATAAGCCAAATGTTGCAGCAATGGGTAACAAAGATGGCGGTGAATTATATGGACTACAAGTACTTGAACATGATTTTGCTAATCAAAAAGAAAATATCACTCGCTTTATTGTGTTAGCTCGACAACCTGTTGACGTTTCAAATCAGATACCTGCTAAAACAACTATCCTAATGAAAACAGGTCAACAAGCTGGGGCTTTAGTTGATGCATTACTAGTATTGCGCAATCACAACATTGTCATGACAAAGCTGGAGTCTCGACCAATCCATGGTACGCCATGGGAAGAGATGTTTTATATCGATCTACAAGGTAATCTAAATTCTCATGAAATGCAAACTGCGCTCAAGGAACTCTCAGCTATTACCTTATACACCAAAGTGCTTGGCTGCTATCCAAGTGATTCCATTTCTTCTCTCATGTAATATATTATTGACATTATGCAAAAATTTTCAAATGCCGTGCTCAAGTGGTATGAACAGTACGGCAGAAAAACGTTACCATGGCAAATTGAAAAAAGTTCTTACCATGTTTGGTTGTCTGAAGTGATGCTCCAACAAACTCAAGTTGCAACTGTCATCCCCTACTTCAATCGTTTTATTGAGCATTTTCCGAAGATAACCGATTTAGCACACGCCCCGATTGATGATGTGTTACATTTGTGGACTGGATTGGGTTACTATGCTCGAGCCCGTAATTTACATAAAGCGGCGAAAATGGTTACTGACAAGTTTAAAGGTCACTTCCCTACTTTATTTGATGATGTCGTTGCCTTACCCGGGGTTGGGCGGTCAACTGCTGGCGCAATTTTGTCGCTATCTCAAAACCAACATTACCCTATTTTAGACGGTAATGTAAAACGGGTTTTAACACGCTTTTTTGCTGTTGAAGGTTGGACTGGCAATAAAAGCATTGAAAACAGACTTTGGCAATTGAGCGAACAGGTCACACCAAAGCATGATGTAGCAAAATTTAATCAAGCGATGATGGATATAGGCGCAATGGTTTGCACTCGCACCAAACCTAAATGTAACTTATGCCCACTACAAAGTGATTGTATCGCTTATCAAACAAACAGTTGGCAACAATATCCTACCAAAAAAACGAAAACAACAACTCCTGAAAAATCGGCTTATTTTTTGATGCTAGAATACAACCAGAGTATATGGCTTGAAAAACGACCGCCATCGGGTATCTGGGGCGGTTTATATTGCCCACCACAATTTGCTACAAAGCAAGCATTAATCAATTGGCTAAACGATTGTGGAATTCAAACAACTCCACCACAACAATTGATTTCTTTTCGCCATACTTTTAGCCATTTTCATTTAGATATCATACCGATTCATTGCATCATGGTTAACAACACGAAATATTTAGATGAAAGTAATGGCTATTGGTATAACTTAACAACAGAAAATGCGAAAATTGGCTTAGCAACACCCATTTACAATTTATTGAAGCAATTGAATTCATGATTGATTAAATGAGCTTAAAATTGATCGGTTGGTTAACTATCGGTTAAATTAGCGATATTATAGCTTAATTATTCTTCACAAAAAGTTGAGAATCTATTGTTCACCAATAATTTAAGGAATTCTATATGGCTAAAATATCTTATTTAAATACGCCTTTTACGATTAAAAAATTATCATTAAAAAATCGTATTGTTATGCCTCCAATGTGTCAATATCAAGCTAAAGATGGTTTACCAAATGATTGGCATTTTGTTCATTACGTTTCAAGAGCTGTTGGGGGCGTTGGTTTAATTATTGTTGAAATGACGAATGTTGCACCAAATGGACGAATCTCGCCAAATTGTCTAGGCTTATGGAATGATGAACAACGTGATCAGTTTAAACGCATTGTTGATGCCGTTCACGCCCAAAATGGTAAAATAGCCATTCAAATTGCCCATGCAGGTCGAAAAGCGTTGGGAGCTGATGATGTGGTATCTTGCTCTCCCCTTCTTTATGACGGCACTAACGAAGCCAATAAACAGTGGCAATATCAAATGCCAAGAGAATTATCAAAAAATGAAATCGCTGACATTATTCAAAAATTTAAAGAATCAACCCAACGGGCCGTTGAAGCTGGTTTCGATGCAATTGAAATCCATGGCGCACATGGTTACTTAATACATCAATTCAGTTCACCTAAAACCAATTTACGAACCGATGAATATGGTCAAGATAAGTTACTCTTTGGAGAACAAGTTATTAAAGCCGCTAAATCGGTTATGCCACCTGACATGCCGTTAATTATTCGGTTTTCAGCGCAAGAATATGGTAAAGATGGATATAGTATTGATTATGGATGCAAAATAGCTAAACGTTTTGCAGATGCGGGCGCTGACGTTTTAGATGTGAGTGGTGGCGGTGACGGACAACTTGATCCAGCTCACACCCCTGATTTTCATGCCGGTTATCAAGTTTACTTGGCTAGCGCTATCAGACAATCGATAGATTTGCCAATAATAGCTGTTGGTATGCTTGAGGATCATTACTTAGCCGATTACGTTTTAAGCCGAGGTGATGCAGATTTGATAGCTGTTGGTCGAGGCTTATTAAATGATCCATATTGGCCTTTACGTATTCCTTCATCGCCATTTGTTCCGGCATCTTATCAAATCGCCTTTAAATAACTTAAGCTAAAATTTTACTTCCTGTAGCACACGCTACAGGATAATAAACATCAGCAAATTTATATCTTCATGGCATATTTAATTAACTGTTTTTTTAATGGAGAACAATAATCAATAGTATTCATGCCTACCGTTCTTAGTGCCTTCTTGAATAAATTATCCCCATTAAACATATCTTGAATAGTTTGCATTGCAGTTAACATCACCACCGCATCTTTACGACGCGTAAACTGAAATGATTTTAGATTACTGACTAAACCAATATCCTGATTTGCATCAATTAATTTTTTTATTGTCGATACTAACAAGGCCGAATCTTGAAAACCTAAGTTGACGCCTTGCCCGGCTAAAGGATGAATTGTGTGCGCTGCATCGCCAACTAAAACTAAACGATGTTTAATAAACTGCTTGGCAAACCGTGCTTTCAAGGGAAATATCATTCTCGGATTAACCAACTGACAAAAACCTACTTTATCACCTGTTAATTGAAATAATTGATGAGAAAAGTCGGTTTCAGATAACAAAGCTAAATTAGCTGCATTATCAGGTTTAGTTGACCATACTAAACAACTTTTATTAGGATGATAAAGGGGAAGAAAGGCAACAATACCATTGGGATAAAAAATTTGTTTTGCACAAGCATGATGAGGATATTCGGTTTCAACGGTTGTAATAAGTGCGTGATGAATATAATTACGTTCTAAAACCGAAATATTTTCATGCTGACGAATCCATGAATTTGCACCATCTGCACCAATAATAAGTTTCGCTGGTAAAGTAACCTGATCTGCCAAGGTCAAAAAAGCACTATTATCATCGAATACACTATCTATCACTTCTTGACTATAAATCGTTATGTTGTTACTAGCTAAAGCATAATGATATAAATAATGAGACATAACGTGATTTTCAATGATATAACCTAAATTTTGATAACCATAATCCTTAGCCTGTGCTGATAAATGAGCCTGCCCATTCTTTTCCCACACATCAATTTCAGTAAACTCTTGCACACGACCACTTAAGCAAAGTGCATTCCATACACCAATTTGAGCAAAATAGCGCTGGCTAGCACCATTTAGCGCTGAAGCTCTGACCCCAATCTTATCCTTTGGCAAACTTTCATGTTGGTGAATATTTTTATCAATAATGGCAATTTTCAAATCATAATGACTTAAAGCACAAGCCGTTGCCAAACCTACTAAGCCACCCCCAACAATGGCGACATCAAATTGAATTCTCATAGCTCAATTATTTATTATCTAATTTAGGATCATTCTTAGATTCAATATCTTCACTCATCTCCTTTTTAAACCCTTTCAGCGCCGAACCTAAATCAGATCCTAAGTTTCGTAGTTTTTTAGTACCAAATAACAAGACGACAACAGCAAGAAAGACTAAAAGATGTGGGATACTAAATGACATAATAAAATCCTCTTTATTAAATTTTATTAATTCGTCTAACAATAGAATTGTAAACAAATGGTATATATATTTATACATTATACCTTTTAAGGGATGATTTCATAAGAAGTTTAAGCAAAAAAAAAGACCTGCATATAAATATACAGGCCAACATGAAATATAAGGAATATAAGGAAAGAAAACAATGAAAAATCCTTACACTGCTTATTATCCATTTTTTTTCGTTTCAGTCAACGTTTTTATTTGTTTTTTTATTTATTTTAAATTTTAAAAGAAAAAGGTCAAAAACAAGAATTAAATCTTTTAAAATC
>NZ_JBIDFH010000020.1:0-32925 GCF_046635745.1 Gilliamella sp. CG35 | reverse complement strand
AAATTTTTTGATCCTGCTCACTAACCTCTTTTACCGCCTGCTTTCGCTGACGCCGTGTCAGTGGATGCGCATTATAGAGCCTTAAAAAAATCATGCAAGCGTTTATTGCAATTTTATTTCTGTTTGTGTTTTTTTTACCCATGCCGTATTGAAAACAAACTGATCCTATACAAATTTTACAAACTTTCTTTATTATTATTTATTATGTCAGTTATGAGATGTTTGCTTTAGGTTAACTTTTTAAGATGGATTTTTCATATGCCTTTTACTTTCGCACACCCAGCAATTGTTTTACCTTTTAATAAAAAGCCTCAATTTTTTTCCATGACAGCTTTAATTATAGGTAGCATGTCCCCTGACTTTGAATATTTTCTTAGAATGAAAATAAAAAGTGATATGAGCCATACTTTATTTGGTATTGTTTATTTTGATCTGCCAATAACATTAATGGTTGCTTTTATCTTTCATTCCATTATTCGTAATGAACTAATCAAAAATTTGCCTCATTTCCTTTATAAACGATTTGCTCATTATCTTACTTTTAATTGGAATCAGTATTGCTTACATCATTGGTTTATTGTTTTGACATCAGCCGTAATAGGCATATTGTCTCATATTTGTTGGGACAGTTTTACTCACTTAACGGGTTTTGTAGTAAAACACATTCCTTTTTTACAACAGACAATTTCCCTAAAAAATATTGATATTCCTATCTACCAATTACTACAGCATGGCAGTACTTTGGTCGGAATGAGTTTAATATGCCTCTTTATTCTTAGATTACCGATCATGACTGATAAAAGGAATACGGTTAGTTTTCTATATTGGGGTTTGCTGATGA
This sequence comes from Gilliamella sp. CG35, assembly GCF_046635745.1. Lineage (NCBI taxonomy): Bacteria > Pseudomonadati > Pseudomonadota > Gammaproteobacteria > Orbales > Orbaceae > Gilliamella > Gilliamella sp. CG35. Next base: position 32,084 of record NZ_JBIDFH010000020.1, on the reverse strand, counting down.
TGATCGTTATAAGTGGTTTCTCTCTTTTTTTCGCCAATACTATCCATACTTTTGGTCAAAATGTGGTGAACTTTATTGATGCACTATTTTTAGGATTAATATTAGCACCACTTGTCATGAGAATTATACGGCGTTTATTTTAAACACCGTAATAGAATAGTATTGTTTTAGAACGTTATGATTCTGCTTTTATTTTATTAGGTAAATCCGCCAAACTATCGATTACCCAATCGGCTTGGGCAACGACTTCCTCAGTGATTGGGTCGCCCGTTTTCACTAAAACGGTTTTTTTGACCCCAGCCCTTTTACCTGATAATAGATCTGAAAGCTTATCGCCCACCATATAGGAATTAGCAATATCAATGCCTAACTCTTTCGCTGCGGTTTGAATCATACCTGGGCTTGGTTTTCGGCATTCACAATGATCGACTAGTGGATCATGCGGACAATAATAGATACCATCTAAGTCAACACCTCTGTCTTGTAACGACCAATCCATCCATTCAGTTAAAGTATGAAATTGCTCTTCAGAAAATTTGTTTCTGGCAATTCCAGACTGATTGGTGGTAATAACTAATAAGAAACCCATTTTTTTGAGCTCTTGCATTGCCTCAATAACTCCGTCAATAAAGTGGAATTTATCAATTGTGTGCACATAGTTATAATCGATGTTTATTGTACCATCACGATCTAAAAAAATAGCAGGATTCATATTTACTCATTTTCCTTTTATTTAGGTATTTATCCTAATTTGCATAATATATTATTGATTGACTTAGATGTCTAGACGTCTTAATATTCAACTATTCGCATTTTGCTTTTATATATTATGATACAATTACAACATATTTCGAAAACTTTTGAACATAATAATACGTTAATCCACGCATTAAAGGATATTACTATTAATGTACCCAAAGGTAAAATTTATGGGGTTATCGGTAAATCAGGCGCTGGAAAAAGTACATTGATTCGCTGTGTCAATCTGTTAGAAAAGCCAACAAGTGGTAAAATTTTTTTAGATAATCAAGAGATAACTAATCTATCTAATCGACAATTAATTCCTGTTCGTCGAAAAATCAGCATGATTTTTCAACATTTTAATCTTCTCTCATCACGTACCGTATTTGATAATATTGCTCTTCCTCTTGAACTTAATCGGACACCCAAAGCTAAGATTAAGCAAAAAGTCGATGAACTAATCGCGTTAGTTGGTTTGACTGAAAAAGCAAATGTCTATCCAGCCAATTTATCTGGCGGACAAAAACAACGTGTTGCTATTGCACGAGCCTTGGCAAGTGACCCAAAAGTATTATTGTGTGATGAAGCTACCAGTGCCCTTGATCCAGAAACAACGCGTTCGATTTTAACTTTATTAAAAGAAATCAACCAGAAACTTGAATTAACAATCTTATTAATTACCCATGAAATGGATGTCGTTAAACAGATTTGTGATCAAGTTGCCGTTATTAGCAATGGAGAGTTAATTGAACAATCATCAGTAGGTGAAATGTTTTCCCATGCTAAAACCGATATTGCCCGTCAATTTATTCAATCTACTTTACATTTAAACATTCCTGATGACTATTTAACTAAGCTATCAAAAAAGTATAGAGAAGGACTTAATCCCCTAGTACGCCTAGAGTTTTCAGGTGTTTCGGTTGATTTACCGCTGTTATCGCAAATTGCTCAACAATTCAATATCGAAAGCAATATTATTAGCGCTCAGATGGATTACGCCGGTGGCGTTAAATTTGGTTTAATGCTAGCGGAAATGAAGGGAGAGACGAAAAGTATTGAATCCGCAATTGAATTTTTAGAAAAAAATAACACCAACGTAGAGGTGCTTGGTTATGTTTAGTTTTATTCCTTCTTTTAAACCTTTCGAAACCTTATTTCGATATTTAGCACACTACAATTTTTGGGGTGATTTTGTCGCTTTTTGCTCTTCTTTTAATGGTTTTAATGAAGCCATGTTATTTAAAATGGCACAAGCAACTGATGAAACACTTTATATGGTTATCTTATCTGGATTTTGGGGAACCGTTATTGGATTACCGATTGGTATACTACTTTATACCACTCGTAAAGGACAAATTTTAGATTGTTATATCGCTAATAGTGTTATTTCATTTATAACGAATATATTTCGTTCAATACCTTTTATTATATTGATTGTTTGGATTATTCCTTTTACAACTTTCTTAATGGGAACGTTTATTGGTAAACAAGCTGCTGTTGTGCCACTAAGTATAGGTGTTTCGCCATTAATCGCTCGCATGATTGAAAATGCATTATTAGATGTTCCAAAAGGTTTGATTGAAGCAGCTCGCTCAATGGGCGCAACGCCCTTTCAAATCATTTATAAAGTCTTATTACCTGAATCCTTACCGGTCATTGTTAATAGTATGACAATTACTTTAATTACGCTAACGGGTTATATTGCCATGGCAGGCGCTGTTGGTGCAGGTGGTCTTGGTCAATTGGCAATTCAATATGGTTACAATGGATACAAGCCTGCTATAATGAATACAGTTTTAGTTATCTTAATCATTATTGTATTTATTATTCAGTTTATAGGAAATGCCATTGTAAAACGCGTAACTCATCATTAAATTTGGAGAAACTTATGTCAATTAAACAGCTAGCATTAATTACCACCTTAGTAAGTGCCTTTTTTTTAACGGGTTGTGATAATAGTAAACAAACAGTATCGGAAAATAACAATTTAAATCAATCAGATAATATGACTACACTTAAAGTCGGTGTTATTTCAGGGCCCGAACAAGAAGTAGCCGAAGTGGTAAAACAACAAGCTAAGGATCTTTATCATTTAGATGTTGAGTTGGTTATTTTCAATGATTATGTCACCCCTAATCAAGCATTAAATGATGGATTAATTGACGTTAATGCCTTCCAACATAAACCTTATTTAGATGAGCAAATGAAAGAGCGTGGTTACAAATTAGCTGTTGTCGGTAATTCATTTGTTTACCCAATTGCAAGTTATTCTCATAAGCTTAAACCAATCGACAATGCTACGCCAACGGGTGAAGGCGTGAAAGTGACATCTCCGCGTGGCGAAACTTTCTTTATTCCAGCTAACTCAACCATTGCGATTCCAAATGATCCAACTAATTTAGGTCGTGCACTACTGTTATTACAACATGAAGGATTAATTACCGTTGATAAATCAAAAGGTTTATTACCGACAGTTTTAGATATCACCAGTAATCCTAATAATTATAAAATTGTTGAGCTTGAAGCACCTATGTTGCCACGCTCTTTAGACGATGCACAAGTTGACCTTGCTATTATCAATAATGCATTTGCCGGACAAGCAAATTTAACGCCAAGTAAAGATGGCATTTTTGTTGAAGATAAAGAATCCCCTTACGTTAATATTATCGTTGCCCGTGAAGCCGATAAAGATAACGAGAATATCAAAAATTTTGTGAAAGCTTACCAAACTGATGCTGTAGCGCAAAAGGCAGATCAAATTTTTAATGGTGGTGCTATTCGTGGTTGGTAATAACTTACCAAAAACATTACTAAATCAAAAATCCGCCGATTTAAGGTCGGCGGAAACAATTAAAGACAAAATAGATAGAGTTATTGAGTGATATACTGCAGACCATACATTAACTCAGTAGAGCATAGTTAAGATCATGACCTGGCATATAGATCCCATTGGTATTATACATTCCCCTTATAGCGAAAAATTTGCTGTACCCAGACAACCGAATTTAGTTCCTGCTGGACATGGAGAACTTCATTTATTGGCACCTTATAACGATCCTAATAGTGTTAAAGGATTAGAACAGTTTTCACATTTATGGTTGCTATTTCAATTCCACCATATAGATCAGAACAAGTGGCGCTTAACCGTTCGTCCTCCTCGTTTAGGTGGAAATAAAACGTTAGGCGTATTTGCAACTCGTTCCCCATTTAGACCCAATCATATCGGGCTTTCAGCAGTAGAATTAAAAGACATAGTCATTAAAAATAAACAAGTTATTTTAAAATTAGGAAGTTTAGATTTAGTTGATGGCACACCTATTATCGATATAAAACCCTATCTGCCTTATTGTGATAGTTATCCAGATGCCACTGCTGGCTATGCACAAACGTCTCCAGAAAAAAAATTACACGTCGTGTTTTCAGATGAAGCTCAACTTTTTTTAGCATCGCAAAAACAGAATTATCCAGAGTTAGCAGATTTAATTGCTCAAGTCATTTCACAAGATCCTAGACCTGCTTATAAACAAAATAACATCGCTGAACAAACATATGGATTAACGCTATACCATTTTAACATAAAATGGAAAATCAAAAATGAATGCGCAATAGTCGGCGATATCGAGGTTATCTAAAAAAATTTACTTAACTGAAAAGTAAATAATTTTCTTTTTCCAATAGGATAAAATAGCTTTGTAAATTTTCTTAACAAAATTATGGCAAAAAATTAATAAAAAAGGTTGGTGTATTTATACGATTCTGATACATTATGTACGGGTTTAATTCCCTATATTTCACTTTGCCACTAAAATTAGTTAATAATCTTAGTGGTATTTTTATGCCTAAAAATCAATGGATATTTGTTTTGTGTTTGCTTCGCATTTCAGTGATATCTATCTCATCAAATATATAATGTTTACCACAATAATCACAAAGAATATCAATCTTTCCACCATCCTCTTTGAGGATTTCATCAATTTCATTTTGCGGTATTGTTGCTAAACTATCCTCAAAACGTTGCCGAGAACAACCACATTTAAATGTAACATTCTCAGTTTCAAACAATCGAACTTGTTCTTGATTATAAAGGCGATATAAAATTTCATCACTGGTGAGTTTAAATAATTCATCGTTCGTGATTGTTTCGGTTAAAGCGCATAGATGATCAAAAGACTCTTCAGTATTTTCATTAGCTGGTAACACTTGCAATAATATGCCGGCAGCCATTGGTTTATTATTGTAAACACCTGTTTTAACGAATAATCTAGTTGGCAACTGTTCAGACTGCATGAAGTAATTTTCAATACATCCTATTAGCGTCTCTTTTTCAAGTCCGACAATACCTTGATAGCGTTCTCCATTTTTGGGCGTAATGGTAATTACAATATAGCCATTACCCACCATATCTTTCAATGACGCATTATCAGCAATATCTCCATTAACTCGAGCAACCCCACGTAATTGTAGAAGATGATTGCCATTAACAACCGCTAAACGCAGAGGACCATCACCTTGTAATTGAACCGCAATATCGCCTTCAAATTTTAAGGTTGCGGTTAATAAACTCGTCGCAACCAGTAATTCACCCAATAAATTTTGTACTGCTATAGGATAATTATGGTTATCTAAAATTGCTTGGTAAGTTTGTTCTAAACGAGTTATTTCACCACGAACAGGGTGATTATCAAAGATAAATCGATTTAAAGTATCCATATCAATTATTGTCGCCTTGTTGTCTATCATATTTAAATTTTATTAAGTTACGCCGCTCTTTTTTATCCGGCTTTCTATCAGGATGTGGCATGGTTAATGCATTAAGCTTGCGTGCTTCAGCAATTTTTTCGCGTTTATCAATGCTCTCTTGTGTTTCTTGATAAAGTAATTGAGCTTCTTGCGCTGATCTCCGTTGTCCATTAATCGCCAAAATTTTAATTGTTTTTTGATCTGAACCTTGACGAAGAGTCAAAATTGCACCGACTTCCACCAATTTACTCGGTTTAGTTCGTTGACCATTATAGTGAACTTTTCCCCCCTCAACCATTTCACGAGCAAGTGAACGCGTTTTATAAAATCGGGCAGCCCACAACCATTTATCTAGTCTGATTTGATCCATTTCACTCTCATATTAATTAATCAAAAACGTCATTTAAACACGAACAGGAGTTTTAGCATTTTAATAATATATAAGGCTAACTAAACCAATATCAATTGTCTGATTGAAGAAAATGATTGATCGCATTGACTTGTATTGTGCCAGCTAAACTAAATGGTGCAATTTTACCAACTAAATTAGCGGTATAATTAGTTGACTCAGGATCGTAATTAACTAATTTCCAATCTTTTAATAAAGAACTTGGGATATTAGCAGCACCTAATTGAAAAGAGGTAAATTCTGTTTGATTAGCATTAAGCTTTGCTTTTATTTCAACAACACCCTTGTTAATTAAACTACTAAAGTTTAATAATGCATGCTGTTGTGAATCATATTTTAAGGTCAAATCTGGATAATTAATCTCAATTCCATTAATAGATCCTCTTTCAGCTTTGAAAAATAGGTTTCCGGCATCAAATCCTAAATATTTATCTTTGACTATAACAATATCTGAGCCCAGTGCTTCAAAATTAGTAAAAGCAAATGGATAGTTAGCATCAACATTAATTAATAGACTTGGTAAAATCGATAATTGAGTAATTTCAATTCGACTAAATTGTGTTGGTAATACTAATTGCTCTAAATGTTGAGGTAATTGATAAATGACACTAGCTATTGTGACTTGTTCTAACTGTAAAGTATTATCATGCCAGCTACCTGTAAGATTTACATTACCTTTATTCCAAGTGGCTATTGCTTTTTCAATTTCAATATTATTATCATTAAGATTGAGTTGAAGTAATACTGAGGAAAATAGATTTTCGAACCATACAACGTTATCGGCATTGAAAACAAGAGAGCTTTCATCAAAATACCATCCATTATCAAAACGAATATTTTTGACTTCAAGATTCCCTTTTTCAACGAGAAAAGAGGGTAGCTGTATACTACTTTCAAATATCGACAATTGTCGTAAAGAGAATTTCGGTAAATAGGAAATATATTTTTCCCAAAAATCGTCTGTTTGAGATTGTAGATGAATATTGCTTAATTTAAGTTGTTCAATATCCCAATTTTTATCAGCTAATATCTTTAACTTACTTACAAAAAATCCATTTTCAATATTCCCACCTAAATTGGTTAAGTAGGTAATATTATCACGGTGAAATCCTTGAACGATTACTGATTTTATAGCAATCTCATTGATCAATACTTCGTTAGAAGTGAAATCAAACTGGGCATTATTTAAACTTGATGAAGAATAAGATTTAATTCCGCCATTTACCTGTTTAAATAAAATTTTATCATCATTATTATTTATTGAAACAGTAATGGTAGAATTAATGAATTTTAACGTATCAGTCGAAAAATCATAATGTTTAATTTTGCTATCAGCCAATATTCCATCAATCACAGTAACATAGCTAAAATGATTGAATTGCCACAGTTCATGTTTATCTAACCCTATAACCATTTTAGGAATATTAGCTATCTGCTGCTGACCATCGCTGATGACAACATCATCCAAGACAACTTCATAAACATTTGAAAAAGAATGGTGAACATGCCCAATTGAGATAGTATAGGGACTTAATTTTGATAATTGCTCACTTACAAATTTTGCCCCAAACGCCGTCTGTACTACAAAATAAGAGAGTAACACTAACAACCAAGCAATTGCTAAAAGAGTAAGTAAGTAGAATCGTATCCGTCGCATAAATGAATAAAATTGTTATAATAAGCCGTTCACAATGACATTACGATAAACGATTTTAAATGAAATAGCATCTTATTTTAGTATAAATGATTTGTCGTTAAGTCAGTTTTACAGTTAATATATAGAAATACACAATCATATCTTTGAAATACCAAATGGAATCGATCACTCTTCCTTTATTTAAAGTAAGATGAGGGATTGTTTTTATTTAATTTAAATAAAGCGGGAGACACACAAATGAAACAAATCCCAATGACAGTAAAGGGAGCTGAATTATTACGTGCTGAACTTGAAGAGCTGAAAAATGTTAAAAGACCTCAAATTACAGCAGCGATAGCCGAAGCGAGAGCACACGGTGATTTAAAAGAAAATGCAGAGTATCATGCAGCAAGAGAACAACAAGGTTTTTGTGAAGGACGTATTCAAGAAATTGAAGGAAAGTTATCACAAGCACAAATTATAGATATTACCAAAGTCAAAAACACTGGCAGAATTATTTTTGGTGCCACCGTCACTGTTATCAATGTGGATACTGATGAAGAAACCACTTATCGAATTGTGGGTGATGATGAAGCTGACTATCGACAAAATCTCATTTCGGTTAATTCCCCTATTGCCAGAGGATTAATTGGTAAAGAAGATGGCGACACTGTACAAATCAAAACGCCTGGTGGCGATGTAGAGTTTGATATTGTTAAAGTAGAATATATTTAAAAGGTGAATTCTACTTGGTCATTTGATAATGATAAACAGGGCGAATACCCTGTTTATTAATCGTATTATTTAGGTAAAGTGATTTTTTTCTCTTCACTTGGTCTAAAAATGGTAAAAATTGAACCAACTTGTTGTACTGCAAGGGCATGCGTTTCACGTATGATAGCCTCACAAATAAGCTTTTTTGTCTCTCTATCTTCAGCAGACACCTTGATCTTAATTAACTCATGAAAGTTTAACGCATTTTCAATCTCTGCAAGCACACCTTCAGTAAACCCATTAGCGCCGATCATGACAATCGGTTTTAAATGATGAGCTTCACCTTTTAAATACTGTTTTTGTTTATTTGATAAATTCATTATTTTTTTATCACATTAAGTTGCAATTTTGTTATTCTACCCTTATATATATTTGTAATCAATTGAAGTGAACTCTTTACTATAAGGATTTATTCCCTGTGAGTAACAAAAAACGCTCAGCAAGCTCGACTCGTTGGCTTAATGAACATTTTAATGATCGCTTTGTGCAACAAGCACAAAAAAAAGGTTTACGATCGCGAGCATGGTTCAAATTAGAAGAAATTCAAAAAAGTGACAAATTATTTAAACCCGGCATAACCGTTGTTGATCTAGGCGCAGCGCCTGGTGGATGGTCACAATATGTGGCGTCTGTTATTGGCAGCAAAGGACGAATTATCGCTTGCGATTTATTACCGATGGATCCGATTGTCGGTGTTGATTTTCTACAAGGTGATTTCCGAGACGAAGCCGTGCTTAAAGCATTACTTGACCGTGTTGGTGAAGAAAAAGTACAAGTCGTCATGTCAGATATGGCTCCTAACATGAGTGGTCAACCTGCTGTTGATATTCCCAGAGCAATGTATTTAGTTGAACTTGCTTTAGATATGTGTCGAGATGTCCTTGCCCCAAATGGCAATTTTATTGTCAAAGTATTTCAAGGTGAGGGATTTGAAGATTATTTAAAACAAGTTAGAACGATGTTTAAAACGGTCAAAATTCGCAAACCTGAAGCATCCAGATCGCGATCGAGAGAAGTTTATATCGTTGCAATGGGTATGAAGTAGCCAGTAGCACAATTTTGTAGTACCATTACTTCCTAATTTTAGTCGTAACTGTTAATTTTTATGAGAGGTTTTTCTTTTGAACGACATGGTAAAGAATTTACTGATCTGGGGAATTATTGCCGTAGTATTGATAGCTGTATTTAATCAATTCAGCTCAATATCAAATAGCGGTCCTCAAATCAATTATACTCAATTTAATTCCGATATCACCAGTGGTAAAATCCAAGAAGTGCATATTAATGGACGCGAAATTATTGCCACGACAAAAGATAATCGTAACTATGTAACTTACATCCCTTATTTTGATGAAAAATTAATGGATGACTTAGTTTTAAATAAAGTTGCCGTTTATGGTAGTCCAGATGAAAAACCAAGTTTGTTAGCAAGTATTTTAATCTCTTGGTTCCCCATTATTTTATTAATCGGATTTTGGATCTTTGTCATGCGTCAAATGCAAGGCGGTGGTAAAGGCGGACCAATGTCGGTGGGTAAAAGTAAAGCTCGGATGTTAGCGCCAGATCAAGTAAAAACTAAATTTACCGATGTCGCAGGCAGTGAAGAAGCCAAGCAAGAAGTAACAGAAGTAGTCGATTTTTTACGTGATCCGGGGAAATACCAAAAATTAGGTGGACGCATACCAAAAGGTATTTTGATGGTTGGACCACCGGGTACAGGTAAAACATTATTGGCTAGAGCGATTGCCGGTGAAGCCAATGTGCCTTTCTTTAGTATTTCAGGTTCCGACTTTGTTGAAATGTTTGTTGGTGTTGGCGCATCACGTGTACGTGATCTCTTTGAACAAGCCCGTAAACATTCACCTTGTATTATCTTTATTGATGAAATTGATGCTGTTGGTCGCAAACGTGGAGCGGGTTCAATGGGCGGTCATGACGAACGCGAACAAACCCTAAACCAAATGTTAGTTGAAATGGATGGTTTTGAAGCTAACAGTGGCATTATTATGATTGCAGCAACAAACCGTGCTGATATTCTCGATCCTGCATTACTTCGTCCAGGTCGTTTTGACCGTCAAGTTCAAATTGATTTACCTGACTTAAAAAGTCGTGAGCAAATTCTGGCAGTACATGTACGTAAAGTGCCTTTAGGGTCTGATGTTAATCTAGCAGTATTAGCCCGCGGAACACCAAATTATTCGGGTGCTCAATTAGCTAATTTAGTTAACGAAGCAGCGCTATTTGCCGCTCGCCGTAATAAACGTTTAGTCACGATGGATGAGTTTGAAGAAGCCAAAGATAAAATCGATATGGGTACTCAACGTCGTTCATTATCCATGACAAAAGAGCAATTAACCAATACGGCTTATCATGAAGCGGGACACGCAATTGTGGGTTATTTAATGCCAGATCATGATCCGCTCCATAAAGTCACGATTATTCCTCGAGGAGGGGCGTTAGGTGTCGCCTTCTTCTTACCGGAAGGTGATCAAATTAGTCAAACTCGTACTCAGTTAGAATCAAAAATTTCAACAGCTTATGCAGGACGAATTGCCGAAGGCTTAATTTATGGCGAAGATAAAATTACCTCTGGTGCTTCAAGTGATATACGATACGCTTCAAATGTAGCCAGAGCAATGGTGACACAATGGGGCTTCTCAGATCGTTTACCACCTGCATTGTTTGAATATGAAGAGTCTTCTTATGGAGTCATGAAGAAAATATCTGATGGTACAGCTAAAATTATTGATGAAGAAGTTGATGCAATCCTTCAACGAAACTACCAACGAGCTAAAACAACACTAACTGAAAATATTGATATTCTTCATGCAATGAAAGATGCTTTACTCAAGTATGAAACAATTGATAAAAAACAGATTGATGAACTGATGAATCGCCAGCCAGTCACGCCACCAGAGGGTTGGACAGCCAGTGATGAAAAAGCAGCACAAGAAGTTCCGAATGAAGGTCGTGATACACCACCTGAATCTGATAATTAATCTGTTTTAATTTTTATAACGCGCTACGGCGCGTTTTTTATCGGATAACTCAGAAAAATCTAAAATAAAAACAGGTAACAAGCTTAAATGATTTTGCTATTATTTAGCTTATAACTAAGTTTAACGATAGCAAAATTGAGTAGCAGATGACTTAAATAAGGCATAATCATGGAAATTCGTTTCAACAATCAAATTATGGATCTCTCTTTTCCTCAAGTAATGGGTATCGTAAACATGACGCCGGATTCGTTTTCTGATGGTGGTAATTATAACAATCTTGATGATGCCATGCGTCGAGTTGATAATATGATACAAGCAGGCGCAACATTTATTGATATAGGCGGTGAATCAACACGCCCTGGTGCAGCCATTGTATCAGTTGAAGAAGAGCTAGATAGAGTGGTGCCTTTAGTTGAAAAAGTGGCTCGCTATTTTGATGTTTGGATTTCTGTTGATACCTCTAAACCTCAAGTTATGACAGAGTCAGCAAAAGCAGGAGCCCATTTAATTAATGATATACGAGCATTAACAGAGTCTGGTGCAGTCGAAGCCGCAGCCCAAACAGGATTACCAGTTTGCATTATGCATATGCAAGGCGATCCTCAAACTATGCAAAATGCGCCACATTATCAGCAAGACATCTATCAAGAAGTCGATCAATTTTTTGCCCAACATATCAATCGTTGCATCAATGCAGGGATTGAGCGAGAAAAAATTATTCTTGATCCGGGTTTTGGCTTTGGTAAAACATTAGCACACAATTATCGATTACTAGCAACACTTGAAAAGTTTCATCACTTTCATTTACCGCTATTAGTTGGTATGTCTCGAAAATCCATGATTGGACAAGTATTAAATGTTCCGCCTAAAGAACGTATGTTAGGTAGTGTTTCTTGTGCAGTAATTGCAGCGATGAAGGGTGCACAGATTATTCGAGTTCATGATGTAAAAGAAACCTTTGATGCACTGCGAATTGTACAAGCCACTTTAGCTGAACAGGAATAAACGGGGTTTAACTTCAACAAAATAAGCTGTTATTTTGTTAAAAAGGGAATTTTTAGACAAATAAGATAAAAATCCCTTTTTGTTTTATTCTTAAGAATTTTCAACTTTTGGTATTACTGTTTCTAATAATCATTAAACAATAACAACACTTAAAAACATCACTAAACCGACATAATTATTATTTTGAAAAGCTTTGAAGCATCGAGTTCTATCACGATCGTTTATCAACCATTGTTGATAAAGAAACAGTAACGACATGATCGATATTCCACTATAATAAATAAAAGACAAATGATTACTAAGACCAATAATTATCAAGCAAATCACCGTTATTATCTGTAAAATGCCAATTATCAATTTATCATAGTGCCCAAACAAAACAGCCGTTGATTTAATGCCAATTTTGATATCATCATTGCGATCAACCATGGCATATTCCGTATCATAAGCAACTGTCCAACAAATATTTGCCAAACACAATAACCAACAGGTTAACGGGAACTGTTCAATTGTGGCCGCATAGACCATTGGAATGCTCCAACTAAATGCAATCCCTAATACTATTTGCGGAAAGTAGGTATAACGCTTCATAAACGGGTAAATCATTGCAGTTAACAATGCACAGCCAGCAATCATCCACGACAAAGTATTTAAAAAGAATAATAAACAAGCAGCCATTAACAACAATATCAATAATGTCCATAAAGCATTCTTTGCGGTTAATATGCCTTGCGCTAACGGACGGTGTTGGGTTCGCTCCACATGCGCATCAAAATGGCGATCGGCATAATCATTTACCACACATCCTGCCGCTCGCATCACAACAACACCTATCACAAAGATAACAATAAGTTCAACGGGCGGATGAGGATTGGCAAGCCAAATTGCCGTTATAGTTGGCCAAAGCAATAGCAAGATTCCAATTGGTTTATCTAACCGCATAAGTTGTAAATAAGCTAACATATCTGATTTCTATCTTATATAACAATGGGTAAATTATACCTTTTCCTTCAAAAACTGTAACGCTCTCAATAATTGAGTCAAATTAATTGCTACAATTAACAAGCAGGCTCATTTAAGCATCTCTAAATATTGTTCTGCAATAACGGCAAGAGCAGCATAAAATGGACTAATTTGATTATGTTTTAATTGGTTTAAATAGTAAGTAGACCACGTAAATAAATGTTCATTTAATAATTGTTTTGCTGTTTGTGGCTGATTTTTTCCCAGCAGTAATGCAAATGCCATTAACATTAATCCAAACTGATCTTCAGGCTCATTCATACCAGTAGACAGCATTAACCCTTGTTGCTGTAAAAATTCACGATAACGTTCTTGTGATTCCCCCATTAATAACTTTTCTTGATCCAAATAGACCGATCCCCAAGGTGGGGCAAGCATTTCACCTTGTCCTTCAAATAACAGTGAAAATTGATAATCAAGATCTTGATGGGATAATTCTGCCGCTAATCTTTGACATTGCTGACAAATTAATTTGGGATTTTGCCAATTAGCAAGCTGATCGATATGGAGTAAAGCCTCAATCAACGGTTTGACGGTTTCACTTCGAGGAGAATAGTAAAAAAATGCTCCAATGATTTTTGCTAAGGTGGCGGTAGTTAGATTATCCAATCTTATCTCTCTTATTCATTATAAAATGACTTAATTTGCTATGAGTAATTAGCTTCAATGATTATAGCGGTATTGTCCATAAATTATAAAATGCAATACGTCCACAAACCTCACCCAAAAAAGTACAAGCAAAGGCTGTAGTACAAAGTATCGTCATATGTTTTGTTCGCCAATAATTAAAAATAATCAACATTAGCGCAACAATTAATAAAATGCACTCGATTATCATCCAACTCAATTGCGCATTAGCCAGCGCCGGACTGATTGAAGTCATTAAATTAAAATAAGGTACTTTTGACAGCACAATTAATAAAACGCCAATAATAAAAGCACCAGTTCCTAATCGATTTAGCCCAACCCTAGCACTAGCAATACCACCTAATGCCAGCATCGTTAGATACATTTGAATTGGTGTATAAACAGTATCCCACGTTTTCACTGTGGGTAATCTATACGTTAAAACAATCGTCCAAACAAACACTAAACTTAATATCATTAACACGATCGCTAATAGTTGATTTATATAAGGGATGCGATTTATCTTTAAACAAAGCGGCTTAATCATATCAAGTTTTTCACTATTGGGATAAAGGGCAAAATAATTGAGTAACAAGGATACAAACGTGACTCCAAACAATACACCAAAGGTAAAAATTTCATTACTCATTGGCGAACGACCGATACCCAAAATCACATTGAAGGCACGCATAGGATGCCCCAAATGGAATGAGGCAATTAGCATACCAAGAGCCATAAAAAGCAGTGCTACCCCATTAATTTTTTGTCTAATAACTTGTTTAGCTTGTGAATGATTGATGAAACAAGACAAGCTACTCAGCAATACCATTCCCGCAGATAATTGCCCCAATACCGTAAAAAAAACGAGTGGTAATTCATGCATATTAAACCTCCTCTGGATTGAGCACTTTACCCAATGTATCACCCGAACTTTTAGCTTGTGCATGGGGTTTAATCACAATATTGGGTTTAGTTAGCTCGGCATTAGGCAAAGGAGCAATATTACGTTCATTACCATAACGTTCACGTAATTTGCCTATCTCGTCAAAATCTAAAGCATGTTGCGGACAAGATTCGACACACACGGGCTTTAATCCTTCGGCGACACGTTCATAACAGCCATCGCATTTTGACATGACACGCTTTTGATGATCATACTGTGGTGCACCATAAGGACAACGCATTTCACAATACCGACACCCGATACACACATCTTGATTGACAACCACTAAGCCATCTTGCTTGCGTTTGTGCATTGCCCCCGTAGGGCAGCCTTGTACGCAAGTCGGCTCATCACAATGGTTACAGGCGATCGACAAATAATAAGTAAATGTATCATTCTGCCAAACTCCAGCTACTTGCTGCCATGTGCCACCACCATATTCATAGACTCGGCGAAAATGCACCCCAAGGGCATTATCTTTCTCGTCTTTACAGCTGACTTGGCAGGTTTTACATCCGGTACATTTGGAAGAATCAATCAAGAATCCATATTGCATTTTCATCATCTCCCTGTGACTTATGATGCCGAAGACATACTGGATATTGGTTTGATATCAACCAAATTGGTATGTTGTGAATTTGATTTTGCCAATACCGAAGGACGCAATGAAGTTAATCGATTGACACACCCCCCAATATCGATACCCACTGCGTTGGTTTTTGCCCACAACCCTTGTGGAATGGCAATCACCCCGGGTAATATACGTGGCGTTACTTTTGCAGGTATATATAATCGACCGCGATCGTTAAAAACTTCGACTAATTGACCATGCTTTATGTGTCTCTGCTGAGCATCAATGGGATTGATCCACAGACTACTGGCAACAGCCTCACGCAATTGAGGGAGATTGCTATAAGACGAGTGGCAATGTCCTTTAATATGAAATCCAATTAACTGTAATGGGTATTTTTCTTGTTTCAGCTTATCTTCACTTCCTTCAATTGCAGGTAAATAAGCTGGAATAGGATAAAGTTTATCGTCCTGCTCAAATTCCCATTCACGCGCAATTTTCGCTAAGGCTTCAGAATAAATTTCAATTTTGCCCGATGGGGTATTTAACGGATGATTAACGGGATCATCGCGAAATGCCTTTAAAGCAATGTGATTATCACTATCGGCTAATTTACGATCAATAACTCCCATACCGTCTGTTTCGGCAAAAGACGGTAAATCAGGATTTTGTTTGCGCATTCTTTCATAACTATACGCTATCCACTCCTCTTGTGTTCGTCCTTCCGTAAATTTATCTTTAACGCCCATTTTTTCAGACAATTCGGTTAGCACATTATAAGCCGGACGATTTTCCCAAAGTGGCTTAATGGCTTGTTGCATACGAATCACATAGTGATAAGCGCCAGATGCATAGGAATTATTGATTAAATCATGACTTTCCACTGAAGACACATCAGGTAATAACAAATCGGCATACCTTGCTGAAGCGGTCATATGCGTATCCCAAACCAAGATAAATTCGCATTTTGATTCATCTTGTAAAATCTGATGGGTTCGATTGAGATCGGCATGCTGATTACCGATTACATTACTGGCATAGCTCCAGATAAACTTGATACCAACATCCAATTTATCTTTACCCAGTATATAAGCATTTTTAGCTGTCATGTTCTGCGGTTCTTCAATCGCTTTTGTCCATAAAAAAAATGGAATACTGGTTTTAATCGGATTTAACAGATTCAGACCAGGAACCGGATAAGTCACGCTTCCGCCCCAAGTTCCGATATTAGTACCTTGTTTGCCAAACTGACCCGTGATAATTGGCAGTATCATAATCGCTCGGGTAGTATGCTCACCATTTTGCCAACGCTGAGCCCCCCAACCTTGAGAAATCCATGCTGCTTTAGCATTGACAATATCTAATGCAAGCTGACGAATTTGTTTAGCAGGAATACCGGTCTTTTTAGCTGCCCATTCAGGGGTTTTAGGCGTTCTGTCATCACCTAATCCAAGAATATAAGATTTAAAATCACTAAAAGGCGGTGCACTGTCGGGTAATGAGTCAGCATTCCAGCCTACACAATATTGATTGAGCATTGCATCATCAATTCTATCTTCTTCTAGTAAAGCATAACCGATTGCAGCAACTAAAGCGGCATCCGTTCCAGGAATAATTGGAATCCACTCAGCATTGTAACCCACAACACTTTCACTACGCCTTGGATCAATAATAATCACCCTTGCTTTACTTTGTGATAATGCATTGAATAGCTCGGTCACCTGCCCTCCACCCGACATTCTGGTTTCAGCAATATTTTGTCCAAACATTACCACTAGATCAGAATGTTTAATTTGGTCTATTAACGACTCTTTTGCATTGCCATAAATATAAGGTTGAATAGCGGTTATTTGACCACTTGAATAATCACCATGATAATTAAGGTAACCACCAATCGTACTCAAGAATCGCTTACAAGCACTACGCCCAGAAATATTTGCACCTGTAGTACCTGTACCATATTGATAATAAATAGCCTCGTTGCCATATTGATTAATGGTATACTTGAGTTTATTTGCCAATAAAGCGATAGCTTCATTCCATGAAATACGTTTGAATTTACCTTCACCACGCTTACCCACTCGCACCATAGGATATTTTAAACGCTCAGGATCGTAAGTTCGCCAACGTACCGCTCTTCCTCGCAAGCAGGGACGAATTTGATGCAGGCCAAAGACAGGATCATTAATGCCGTCTTCCGAAGAAATTTTAGTAATAATATCATTCTTCACATGGACTTTTAGAGGACAGCGACTACCACAGTTAACTAAACAAGCACTATAGACGATTTTTTCCTCATTATCCGAACTGGCAAGACTATCATTGTCATTAACATTAGGTTCTGCGTACACAAATGGGGATTGAATGGTATTGGCTAATGCCGCAACGCTCCCAATTGCTAACGATTTTTGTAAAAAATCTCGTCGGGTTATCTTATTATCTGACTTGCTCATTTTGTTCCCTTATGTCTATTTGGGATTTATTTATCATAATACTTTAGATGGGCTGATAAAATAGAAAACGGCATAAACCGTCTTTTAACTATCAATAAATTAAGGTAATAACAATTATTCTCAATAAATACTTGGTAAAAATACTGAATTTGCTTTTCATTATAAATTTAATTTCATGCATCTTAAAGAAAGATTGGTATAATAAGGTCATTTATTCGAATAAATAGAAAAACTATGTCACAATCTACTTATAACGCTGTTGATATTGAAGTCTTAAAAGGGCTCGATCCTGTTCGTCATCGTCCAGGTATGTATACCGACACGGCTCGCCCAAATCATTTAGGGCAAGAGGTTATCGATAATAGTGTCGATGAAGCAATAGCCGGTCACGCTCGTCAAGTTAAAGTCACGCTTTATGAAGATAATTCATTAGAAGTTATTGATGATGGGCGAGGTATGCCTGTTGATATTCATCCCGAAGAGGGGGTACCGGCTATTGAATTATTACTTTGCCGTTTACACGCTGGCGGTAAATTTTCTAATAAAAATTATCAATTCTCTGGTGGGCTTCATGGTGTGGGTATCTCAGTTGTTAATGCGCTATCTAAACGGGTAGAAGTGACCGTTAACCGAGATGGTCAAGTATACCAAATTGCGTTTGAAAATGGCGAAAAAGTCGAAGATCTTCATGTAACTGGTACGTGTGGACGTCGTAACACGGGCACAAAAGTTCACTTTTGGCCAGACGAAAAATATTTTGATTCACCAAGATTTTCAGTACCCCGTTTATCTCATCTACTCAAAGCAAAAGCGGTACTTTGTCCTGGTCTTGAAATTATCTTTAAAGATAAAATTAATAACACCGAACAACGCTGGTGTTATCAAGATGGCTTAAAAGATTACTTAATGGAATCCGTCAGTGGTTACTCACTACTACCGGAAGAGCCATTTACTGGCAGCCATACCGGTGATACAGAAGCCGTTGAATGGGCACTCTTGTGGATGCCGGAAGGTGGCGAACTGTTAACAGAAAGCTATGTTAACTTAATTCCTACTGTGCAAGGTGGTACCCATGTCAATGGTTTACGCCAAGGACTGCTTGATGCAATGCGCGAATTTTGTGAATTTCGTAATTTGTTACCACGTGGCATAAAATTGACGGCTGATGATATTTGGGAACGCTGTGCTTATGTGTTATCTGTAAAAATGCAAGAGCCACAATTTGCAGGACAAACCAAAGAGCGCTTATCATCCAGACAAAGTGCTGCATTTGTATCTGCCATTGTTAAAGACGCCTTTAGCTTGTGGTTAAATCAGCATGTACAAACCGCTGAATTACTGGCTGAAATGGTGATCTCCAGTGCACAACGACGATTAAGAGCTTCAAAAAAAGTTATTCGTAAAAAATTAACTAGCGGTCCGGCATTACCGGGCAAGCTTGCGGACTGTTCATCACAAGACTTAAGCCGAACTGAACTTTTTTTAGTGGAAGGCGATTCCGCAGGTGGCTCAGCTAAACAGGCTCGAGATCGGGAATATCAAGCGATAATGCCATTAAAAGGTAAAATTCTAAACACTTGGGAAGTCTCATCGGATGAAGTCCTTGGTTCTCAAGAAATCCACGATATTTCGGTCGCGATTGGTATTGATCCTGATAGTGATGATTTAAGCCAATTACGATATGGTAAAATCTGTATTTTAGCCGATGCCGATTCTGACGGTTTACATATTGCCACCCTACTTTGTGCGCTATTTGTTCGTCACTTTCGTGCAATGGTCGAACACGGACATGTTTTTGTTGCTATGCCACCATTATATCGTATCGATCTTGGTAAAGAAGTCCATTACGCCTTAGATGAAGAAGAGAAAGAAGGAATTTTAGATCAGCTTAAACGGAAAAAAGGCAAACCGAATGTACAACGTTTTAAAGGTCTCGGTGAAATGAATCCACTGCAACTGCGTGAAACAACGATGGATCCGAATACTCGCCGTCTAGTACAGTTATCATTAGATAATTCAGAAGAAACAATGGCGTTAATGGATATGCTACTTGCTAAAAAACGTTCGGAAGATCGCCGTGAATGGTTGCAAGAAAAAGGTGACCAAGTCCAACTTGATGTCTAACATAAAGAATGATTTAGAGGAACAACAATGAGTGAGATAACTCATGACGGAGTAGAAGTTCAGTCGCTACGTACCTTTACAGAAAGCGCTTATTTAAACTACTCTATGTATGTCATTATGGATCGTGCACTACCTTTTATTGGTGACGGTTTAAAACCAGTGCAACGCCGTATCGTTTATGCCATGTCAGAATTAGGGCTTAACGCTCAGGCTAAATTTAAAAAATCAGCACGTACTGTCGGTGATGTTTTAGGTAAATATCATCCACATGGTGATAGCGCCTGTTATGAAGCAATGGTACTGATGGCACAACCATTTTCTTACCGCTATCCATTAGTTGACGGACAAGGTAACTGGGGGGCGCCAGATGATCCAAAATCCTTTGCTGCAATGCGTTATACCGAATCACGCCTATCTAAATATGCCGAACTACTATTAGGCGAGTTAGGACAAGGTACGGTCGATTATACTCCTAATTTTGACGGTACATTACAAGAACCGAAAATGTTACCGGCCAGATTACCGAATATTCTATTAAATGGTACTACAGGTATTGCTGTTGGGATGGCGACCGACATCCCACCCCATAATATTCGTGAAGTGGCCAATGCAGCGATTATGCTGGCAGATAATCCGAAAGCTACGCTAAGCGAAGTGATGGCTCACATACAAGGGCCTGACTTTCCAACTGAAGCAGAAATCATCACTCCTCCACAAGATATAGAAAAAATCTATAAGACGGGACGTGGCTCAATTCGTATGCGTGCTGTATGGAAAAAAGAAGAAGGTGATATCGTTATCACTGATCTGCCACATCAAGTTTCTGGTGCGAAAATTTTAGAGCAAATTGCCTCGCAAATGCGTGCCAAAAAATTACCATTAATTGAAGATTTACGTGATGAATCTGATCATGAGAATCCAACACGACTCGTCATTGTACCTCGCTCTAATCGTGTTGACTTAGAACAGGTCATGAATCACCTGTTTGCCACAACCGATCTGGAAAAAAGCTATCGGGTCAATATGAATATGATTGGGCTAGACAATCGCCCATCCGTCAAAGGGTTAGTTGAGATTTTAACTGAATGGTTAGAATATCGTCGTAATACAGTAACCAGACGTTTAAACTATCGTTTAGACAAAGTATTAAAACGCCTTCATATTTTAGATGGTTTACTTATCGCCTTTTTAAATATCGATGAAGTCATTAATATTATTCGCTATGAAGACGATCCTAAAACAGAGTTAATGCAACGGTTTAATTTAACTGAAATCCAATCTGAAGCGATTTTAGAGTTAAAACTTCGCCATTTAGCTAAACTTGAAGAGATGCGTATCAAAGGTGAGCAAAGTGATCTCGCTAAAGAGCGTGATCAGCTGCAAGCATTACTTGGTTCGCCTAGAAAATTGAATAGTTTAATTAAAAAAGAGCTTCAACAAGACGCTGATAAATACGGGGATGAACGCCGTTCTCCGATTGTTGAACGCAGTGAAGCAAAAGCCATTACCGAACAAGAACTAATACCGTCAGAACCGGTGACCATTGTCTTATCAGAAATGGGTTGGGTAAGAGCGGCTAAAGGTCATGATATTGATCCAACGGGACTGAGTTACAAAGCTGGCGATAGTTTTAAAGCGGCCGCAAAAGGAAAAAGTAATCAACCTGTGGTATTTATTGACTCAACGGGCCGTAGCTATGCTATTGAACCCAATACATTACCTTCAGCGCGAGGACAAGGCGAACCACTTACGGGTAAATTAGCATTACCTGCTGGTGCAAGCGTTGAACATGTGTTGATGTCAGCGAATGACAATCAAAAATTTTTACTTGCCTCAAGTGCGGGTTATGGATTTATATGTCAATTTAATGATTTAGTCGCGCGTAACCGAAACGGTAAAGCCATAATTAATCTACCGAATAATGCAAAAGTACTCACGCCTATTGAAATTTCAAATGACGAAAGCTTACTTTTATCCATTACCCAAGCAGGACGGATGCTTATTTTCCCTGTAAAAGATCTACCCGAATTGGCAAAAGGCAAAGGAAACAAAATAATCTCATTATCCAATGCAGATGACAGCCTTGCTTATATGATTTTAATTACACCGGAAACATCCATCACCTTATATGTTGGCAAACGCAAACTTACCCTAAATCCTGTTGATTTACAAAAATTTAGGGCAGAACGTGCTCGTAAAGGTAGCGCTTTACCACGTGGGCTACAAAAAATAGATCGAATTGAGGTAAACAAATAGTATGTCTTTTATTTGGGCGATTATTACAGGCTTTGTATTAAGCATTGTATTAAAATCGGGATGGGGTTATTTACTTGGATTTTTTGTTGGTCCAATGCTCTATCAAACCCTTTGTAACAAGTTAAACCAGCAAAGAACTCAAACTAATCCAACTTTATATTTAACCATTGTTTTTGAAGTACTTGGTCATCTCAGTAAAGCAAAAGGCGTGGTCACACAAGATGACATCAATCTTGCACGCCATTTTATGGATAGACTACAACTTGATAGCAACAGTCGACGACTTGCGCAAGACTCATTTAATCGAGGTAAAGCTGCGGATTACCCTCTTCGAGCTCGTTTAAAAGAGATATATATTCAATACCGCTTTCGACGTAATGTGTTAAATATTTTTTGTGAACAACTCATTCAAGCGGCACTGGTTGATGGTCATTTAGATGAAAAAGAGTCACAAATATTGTATATTGTGGCAGAAGAATTTAATATTCCTCGTCAACAAATGACCATGTATATTAAAATGATGATGGGAAGCTACCATTTTCGTCAAAATGGTCATCACCAAAATCAATACCAAGATCAGCATTACCAATATCAACAATATCAGGGTTATCAAGGGCGTTCAGCACAATCAGATCTGCAAAATGCATATAAAATTTTAGGTATCGAGTCATCAGCCGAAATTGCAGAAATAAAAAAAGCATATCGAAAACTAATGAATGAGCATCATCCCGATAAGTTAGTGTCAAAAGGCTTACCTAAAGAGATGCTTGAAGCGGCCAAAAAACGCGCTCAAGAGATTCAAGCTGCTTATGATCTCATAAAAGTATCGCGCGGATTTAAATAGAGACAACAACGATGATGCATTGGCGTTCAATTATTCGAATTGTAGGATTATTAATAACATTATTATCTGTTTTCATGTTATTACCTGCTCTAGTCGCATTAATTTATCGTGATGGCGCTGGTGCGATATTTCTTCGTTCTTTTTTTGCTGCCTTGATTTTAGGCGGCTTGTTGTGGTTACCAAATCGACACCAACGTCACGAACTTAACACCCGTGAAGGCTTTTTTATTGTGGTGCTATTTTGGGTTGTGTTAGGCACAATTGGCGCTTTTCCATTTATTTTTGATAATCACATTAATTTAAACTTAACGACAGCATTTTTCGAATCATTTTCTGGTCTAACAACAACGGGGGCAACCACCATTGTGAAGTTAGACCATTTACCTAAAGCGTTACTGTTTTATCGACAATTACTGCAATGGCTTGGCGGAATGGGGATAATCGTGTTAGCGGTTGCTATCCTACCATTACTAGGTGTAGGGGGGATGCAACTTTATCGTGCTGAAATTCCCGGCCCACAAAAAGACAGTAAAATGCGACCACGTATTGCCGAAACAGCAAAAACCCTTTGGTCTATCTATATTCTACTTACCACACTATGCGCAATCTGCTTGTGGTTTGCAGGCATGAATGTATTTGATGCTATCTCCCACAGCTTTTCAACGATTTCAATGGGGGGATTTTCCACCCATGATGATAATTTGGCTTACTTTAATAGCCCGGCAATCAACTATATTGTTACCCTATTTTTAATCTTATCTGGCTGTAACTTTGCGCTCCATTTTGCCGCATTAAGCGGTTTTTCAATAAAAGTTTACTGGCGAGACCAAGAGTTTAGAACCTTTATTTTCATTCTATTGATACTAATTGCCATATGCGCAGTGGTTATCTTTTTCTATAAACCTCATCGCCTTAGTATTGATAAAATTATCTTACAAGTCGTGTCCATATCATCGACAGCAGGATTTTCTGTAGATGATATTAATACTTGGCCTTCATCATTACCTATTTTTCTACTTTGTGCCTCGTTCATTGGTGGTTGTGCCGGATCGACAGGAGGTGGCTTAAAAGTGGTCAGAGTACTACTTTTATTTATGCAAGGTTCGCGTGAGCTAAAACGATTAATTCATCCAAACGCTATCTATACCTTAAAATTAAATCATCGAGTTGTACCTGAACGAATTATCGAATCAGTTTGGGGATTCTTTTCTGCTTATGCTTTAGTTTTTCTAATTAGTTTGTTTATCATCATGGCAACAGGCGTTGATGCAACCGACTCTTTTTATATTGTTGCCTCTTCACTGAATAATTTAGGTGTGGGGCTTGGTAGTGTCAGTGATAATTTTGCGCATGTCAGTGATGTGGTAAGATGGGTTATGGTTGTCGATATGCTATTTGGACGACTAGAGATATTTACATTATTAGTCCTTTTTACACCAACATTTTGGCGAAGTTAACCTTAAACTCAACCACCCATAAAAATAAAACTTTTTGCCAAATTATGCAAAATTCATAAATATTTTATTGATTATTTAGTCAATTACATAGAAAATTAGAACGCAGCATGTGCTGTGTTTATTAGAGGTAATCACCTGACATATGGAATGGATCATGGATCCTACAATTTGGATTGGTTTATCCACCCTGATTGTACTTGAAATCGTCCTTGGTATTGATAACATTGTTTTTATTGCCATTCTTGCCGAGAAGCTTCCACCACACCAACGCGATAAAGCACGCATCACTGGTCTTGCTTTTGCATTAATTACTCGCATTATTTTATTAATGTTCACCGGTTGGCTAGTTACACTCACGACACCACTATTTACAGCGTTTGGTATTAGTTTCAATGCTCGCCAACTCATTATGTTAGTGGGAGGCATATTTTTACTGTTTAAAGCCACCATGGAACTCAATGAACGTCTTGAAGGTGCAGCTCACGAAGAAGGAAAATCGAAAAAAACCTCACACTTTTGGACTGTCGTTGTACAAATCGTTATTTTAGATGCCGTGTTTTCTCTCGATTCTGTGATTACGGCGGTCGGTATGGTTGAAAATATTCCTGTCATGATTATTGCCGTTTGTGTGGCAATTTGCATTATGATGGTCGCAAGTAAACCGTTAGCCTATTTTGTCAATTCGCATCCCACCATTGTTATTCTTTGCTTGAGCTTTTTGTTAATGATCGGCTTTAGTTTAGTTGCGGAAGGATTTGGTTTTGCCATTCCAAAAGGCTACTTATATGCCGCTATTGGTTTTTCAATCATGATTGAGTTTTTTAATCAGTTAGCCATATTCAATCGTCGCAAAGCATTGAATAAAAAACCATTGCGAGAACGGACTGCCGAAGCGATCTTACATCTACTGAAAGGCGATGTTGAAGAAGATCCGGATACTCACACAATTGATACGGTATCAGATAACAATAAAAAAGAATCTGTCTTTAACCATCAAGAACTCAACATGGTTGAACGAGTCCTTGGACTGGCACAGCGATCGGTCAGCAGTATTATGACAGCAAGGTTAGATGTTGATATGGTTAATATCAATGACGACCGTGAAACAATTTTGAAAGAGATTTTTGAAAATCCTCATTCACGATTAGTCGTGACTGATAATGCGTCGATTGATGAACCTTTAGGTATTATTCAAGTTAACGACCTGTTAAAAGATGTTTTGCAAAATAAAGAGCCAATCGATATTAACTCGTTAATTAAGCAACCGCTAATCTTTCCCGAAACGGTATCGTTACTTGTTGCGTTAGAACAATTTAAAAAAGCCAAAACCCATTTTGCTTTTGTAGTTGATGAATTTGGTTCCATGCAAGGCGTGGTTTCAGTCACCGACATCATCGAAACTATCGCTGGCGATTTTCCGACCGAAGAGGAAGAAATTGACGCCAAACATGATATTCAATGTCTGGATGATAATACGTGGATTGCCAATGGCTATATCCCGGTTGAAGAGTTGGTTCGATTTGTCCCAATCCCAATTGATGATAAACGTGAATACCATACTCTTGCAGGATTATTGATGGAAAAAGCACAGCATTTACTTGAAGTCGGTGAGACCATGCAAATAGGTGATTATCTATTTGAAATAGCTGAAATTGAAAGCCATCGTATTTTAAAAGTTAAAATTACTCTGAACAAACTTGATTCAATTTAATGAACCAAGGGCATACTCAATCGTAACTCATTATTAATGAGTTACGATATCTTAAAAAACCATTCAATATTCTTTATCCTCATTAAAAATCCAACATTAGATGTTGAACAATTGGTTTTAAGGATTATTTTCGTTTTCTAACAAAACAATAACAAGTGATTAGATTTGTCTCCATTACGCTATAAACAGATGAGTTAACCAAAAACAGGTAAACACCTATCCTATTATCTATTTAAAGATGCTATAAAATACGCAGATAAATTATGATTAATTTAATCAGGATTTACTATTTCATCATCGCAACTTAATGACTATATGAAATTTACTATTAAAGTCAGTTTTTAATACAAGTATTTATCAATAAAGACTGAGCAGAATAATGCTTGACCTGTTAAAAGAACCAGTAATAATAATGCAGTGAATTTTGTACTGTATAAGCAAGCCAATCACCACAATTATCACGCTTGACTAATGATAAGCAAAAGTGTGGTTATGGCATTATACAAATATTCATTATTATTAACCTAAACTAGGCCTTAACTTATGAATTCAATATTCGAAAAAATATTTCAATTGAAAGCAAAAAAAACCACCATTGGTACTGAAGTGATTGCAGGATGTACGACATTTCTTACTATGGTCTATATCATCTTTGTTAATCCTTCCATTTTGTCGGCAACAGGCATGGACACCTCAGCAGTATTTGTATTAACCTGTTTAGTAACAGCCTTTGCATCGATTTTAATGGGCATGTTTGCTAATTTACCGATAGCGTTGGCGCCTGCTATGGGACTCAATGTATTTTTTGCCTATGGCATGTGTGGCGCAATGGGCTATTCATGGCAAGTGGGAATGGGCGCAATATTTTGGGGATCGTTAATCTTTTTTGCACTATCCCTTTTTAAAGTTCGCCATTGGCTAATAGAACATATTCCACAATGTTTACGTGTTGGTATCAGTGCGGGTATTGGACTGTTTATTGCATTTATGGGCTTTCAAAATATGGGGATTGTGGTTAGTTCTCCATCAACATTATTAACCTTAGGCAATATTCTATCTCTTAAAGTCTTATTAGGTTCTCTGGGTTTTTTCATTATTATTATTTTAGCTGCGCGCAACTTCCATGCAGCAGTTTTAATCTCTATTCTCGTGGTCACATTACTTGCTCTGTGGCTGGATCCTAATATTCATTATGAAGGCATCGCCTCTATTCCACCGAGTGTTTCAAGCGTAGTTGGTCATGTTGATTTAGCCGGTTCGCTTAATATCGGTATTATGGGCGTGATATTTTCCGTCATGATCGTCAGCTTATTTGATTCATCAGGTACGATTTTAGCCTTGACCGACAAAGCTGGCATTTCAGACGAAAAAGGACGCTTTCCTAAAATGCGTCAAGCATTATTAATTGATAGTTTCAGCTCTTCACTTGGTGGGCTTTTTGGGACTTCATCAGTTCTCACTTACATTGAAAGTTCAGCGGGTATTTCTGTAGGTGGTCGCACCGGTTTAACTGCTGTTGTCGTTGGGATTTTATTTTTAATGATGACATTCTTATCACCTTTAGCGCATTTAGTTCCGACTTATGCAACATCTGGCGCACTAATATTTGTGGGAATCTTAATGGTATCAAGTTTAGTGAAAGTTAACTGGTCTGATTTAACTGACGCAACACCTGCCTTTATTACTGCCTTAATGATGCCTTTTGCTTTCGCCATTACTGAAGGGGTTGCACTTGGTTTTATCTCTTATGTGGTATTAAAAACTTTTACCGGTAAATTTAAAGAACTCAATCTTTGTGTCATCATTTTTGCTGTACTATTTGCACTTAAATTTATCTTTATCGATCATCATTAATCGTCATTCCTCATCAATGCTATTGATGAGGAACCCCTCAATCTTTAACCAATATGTTCCTTTTCAGTTGGCGCACACTTAAAAAGTGAACGTTTTTACTACTCACTTATTGGGCATTTTCTTACCAATGAATAAAGTCTATGTTTGCTAGTTAAATGCGAGCAAAAACTTGACATTATCCTTGTTGAGGTCTAGAATCTTGCGACCCAAAACTTATATATTTAGGTTTTGGTCTACAGTTATTAATTACGTATCTAAAATGCAATTTTAAATTTATTTTAATTAATCAGGAGCTTATTAATGGCAACAATTAATCAGCTGGTACGCAAACCAAGAGCACTTAAGGAAGTTAAAAGTAACGTTCCTGCACTTGAAGCATGCCCGCAAAAACGCGGTGTTTGTACTCGTGTTTACACGACTACACCGAAAAAACCTAACTCAGCATTACGTAAAGTATGCCGTGTACGTTTAACCAACGGTTTTGAAGTTACTTCTTACATCGGTGGTGAAGGTCATAACTTGCAAGAACATAGCGTGATTTTAATCCGCGGTGGTCGTGTTAAAGATTTACCTGGTGTTCGTTATCACACTGTTCGTGGTGCATTAGACTGCGCAGGTGTTAAAGATCGCAAACAAAGCCGTTCTAAATACGGTGTAAAACGACCTAAAGCTTAATGGAACTCCGTTAAGTAAGGCCAAACTATATAATTCCATTTAACTCATTTGAGTTTTGGGTAAACCTGAAAATTTATAACATATAAACGGAGTATTCCAATGCCACGTCGTCATGTTGTCGGTCAAAGAAAAATTCTACCTGATCCGAAATTCGGTTCAGATTTGCTGGCGAAATTTGTAAATATTTTAATGATAGATGGTAAAAAATCTATCGCAGAATCAATCGTATATTCAGCTCTTGATAAATTAGCTGAGCGTAGTGGAAAAGACCACTTAGCAGCTTTCGAAGTTGCACTAGATAACGTAAGACCAACTGTAGAAGTTAAGTCTCGTCGCGTTGGTGGTTCTACATACCAAGTTCCTGTTGAAGTGCGCCCTGTTCGTCGTAATGCACTTGCAATGCGTTGGATTGTAGAAGCTGCTCGTAAACGTGGCGATAAATCAATGGCTCTACGCCTTGCGAATGAACTTATGGATGCTTTTGAAAACAAAGGCACTGCTGTGAAAAAACGCGAAGATGTTCATCGTATGGCTGAGGCTAATAGAGCGTTTGCACACTATCGTTGGTAATTTTTCCACTCGTATTAAGTGGCTTGAAATTAGACTGACAGCACATATCTACTGTCAGTCAACCTAAATGATATTTTATTAAGCAAACGATTCTAAATAGAGGATTAATATGGCTCGTACAACCCCTATAGCACGCTACCGTAATATCGGTATCAGTGCACATATTGACGCAGGTAAAACGACAACTACTGAACGTATTTTGTTTTACACTGGCGTAAGTCACAAAATTGGTGAGGTTCATGATGGCGCAGCTACCATGGACTGGATGGAACAAGAACAAGAACGTGGTATCACTATCACGTCTGCGGCTACAACTGCATTCTGGTCTGGTATGGGACAACAATTTGAACCACACCGTATCAATATCATCGACACCCCGGGACACGTTGACTTCACCATCGAAGTTGAACGTTCTATGCGTGTTCTTGATGGTGCAGTAATGGTTTACTGTGCGGTTGGTGGTGTTCAACCTCAATCAGAAACAGTATGGCGCCAAGCTAACAAATATAAAGTTCCGCGTATCGCATTTGTAAACAAAATGGACCGTATGGGTGCTAACTTCTTACGTGTGGTTGAGCAAATCAAAACACGTTTAGCGGCAGTGCCTGTCCCATTAGTATTACCAATCGGTGCTGAAGAAGGCTTTACTGGTGTTGTTGATTTACTTAAACGTAAAGCAATTAACTGGAATGATGCAGACCAAGGTACAACCTTTACTTATGAAGATGTACCAGCTGATATGGTTGAGCAAGTTGAAGAATGGCGTGCAAACTTAATCGAAGCTGCAGCAGAAGCTAACGAAGAGTTAATGGAAAAATACCTAGGTGGTGATGAGTTAACTGAAGAAGAAGTTAAAAAAGCACTACGTGAACGCGTACTTGCTAACGAAATCATCTTGGTAACATGTGGTAGTGCATTTAAAAATAAAGGCGTTCAGTTCATGCTAGACGCAGTTATTGAGTATCTTCCTGCACCAACCGATGTTCCTGCGATTAAAGGTGAATTACAAAATGGTGAACCAGCAGAACGTCATTCAAGTGATGATGAACCATTTGCTGCACTTGCATTTAAAATTGCAACTGACCCATTTGTTGGTAACTTAACCTTCTTCCGCGTTTATTCTGGTGTAGTTAACTCTGGTGACTCAGTGCTTAACTCAGTTAAAGATCGTAAAGAACGCTTTGGTCGTATCGTACAGATGCATGCGAACAAACGTGAAGAAATCAAAGAAGTTCGTGCGGGTGACATTGCAGCAGCAATCGGTCTTAAAGATGTCACAACTGGTGACACGCTTTGTGCTGAAAATTCACCAATTATTCTTGAAAGAATGGAATTCCCTGAGCCGGTTATCTCGGTTGCAGTTGAACCAAAAACTAAAGCTGACCAAGAAAAAATGGGTATTGCTTTAGGTCGTTTGGCAAAAGAAGATCCATCATTCCGTGTCTGGACTGATGAAGAATCAAACCAAACTATCATTGCTGGTATGGGTGAATTACATCTTGAAATCATCGTAGACCGTATGAAACGTGAATTTAACGTTGAAGCGAATGTCGGTAAACCTCAAGTTGCTTACCGTGAAACAATTCGTACAACAGTTAAAGACATCGAAGGAAAACATGCAAAACAATCTGGTGGTCGTGGTCAATACGGTCATGTTGTTATCGACATGTATCCATTAGAAGCGGGTGGTGCTGGTTACGAATTTGTTAACGAAATCAAAGGTGGGGTAATTCCGGGTGAATTTATTCCTGCAGTAGATAAAGGTATCCAAGAGCAATTGAAATCAGGTCCTTTAGCTGGCTATCCTGTTGTGGATCTCGGTGTGCGTTTACATTTTGGTTCTTACCATGATGTCGACTCATCCGAAATTGCCTTTAAACTTGCCGCATCAATGGCATTTAAAGAAGGCTTCATGAAAGCTAAACCTGTGCTTTTAGAACCAATTATGAAAGTAGAAGTTGAAACCCCTGAAGATTATATGGGTGACGTTATCGGTGACTTAAACCGTCGTCGTGGTATGATCGAAGGCATGGATGATACTGCAACAGGTAAAACTGTTCGTGCGCAAGTACCTCTTTCAGAAATGTTTGGCTATGCGACAGACCTTCGTTCACAAACACAAGGTCGTGCTTCTTACTCTATGGAGTTCTTGAAGTATAACGAAGCACCTTCAAACATCGTAACAGCAATTATTGAAGCTCGTAAAGCGAAATAATTATTTATATAAATAAAGTAACACTTCCCTACAAAATGAGGGAAGTGATTTAATAAAGGAACATTAAGATGTCTAAAGAAAAATTTGAACGTACAAAACCCCACGTTAACGTTGGTACAATCGGCCACGTTGACCATGGTAAAACAACTTTAACAGCTGCAATTACTTCTGTTCTTGCTAAAAAATACGGCGGACAAGCTCGTGCATTCGATCAAATCGATAACGCACCAGAAGAAAAAGCACGTGGTATTACCATCAATACTTCACACGTTGAATACGACACACCAACTCGTCACTACGCACACGTAGACTGCCCAGGCCATGCTGACTATGTTAAAAACATGATCACTGGTGCAGCGCAAATGGACGGTGCTATTTTAGTAGTAGCAGCAACTGATGGTCCTATGCCACAAACTCGTGAGCACATCCTTTTAGGTCGTCAAGTAGGTGTTCCTTA
>NZ_JBIDFH010000019.1:0-38093 GCF_046635745.1 Gilliamella sp. CG35 | reverse complement strand
GACTATTTAAATTATTCCATGACGACTTTTACTTAAGTCAAGCAATAAAAACCCCAGTTAGATCGACAACTGGGGGGTGAATTAAATTAAAATTAAAATTTAATTTTTAAACATAATATAACTTTTTAAGAAAGACTATTAAGCATGTAAAGACATTACACAACTTCACTGTTTCATCAAACAATTCAAGACCTGAAATACCAGATAAATGGTCATTAAAGACTTGTTGACTTATTATCGTTACTGTTGCTTTAATGGGATTTCCATTAATACGAAGTACCAATAAGTACATCTCAGTTTCTTCGATTTCATAAATGAAGATGTCAATTCTTTCTGGCAAATTTAGACAAGGAATATATCCGAATTCGATTAATTTCTTGTCGTTGTTTGTTTTTTGATTCATAAATTTGTAATTAAAATTAATTATTAATTTAAATTCATTAAGGTATAGGTAAATTATACTTTTGTAGTAAATTAATTTTTTTAAAATTAATTCTATTTAATATTATATAGATAATCGACTTAAATCAATAAAAAGATTAAAAATTATGAATTGAATAAGTCTATAATATTGTTAGTCCAATTCATAATATTATTACTTTCTATAAATATAGATATATCTTTATTAAATATCATTTTATTTGTTTATATCATTATTTACTTTTTTGAAAGGTATTTTTAGGGATCGTTACTAACTACTTTCGATGGGTATATGGAATATTTTGTTTAATGTTCCTTTCTCAAACTCACCATGCTTTATATAATAAAAACCCCAGTTAGATAACTGGGGTTCTTTTGGATCAATAAAAAGTATTAAAAATAAATTAACACGATTTAGAAGCCAAATAAACTAAGGTAGCCATCATGATAATCAGAATCATCACTAGTAATAACGTAAAAGTGATTGCTCTGAAGCCATTTTTTGTTCGCAACATTGTTCAAATTCGTGTTTGAAATTTAAATCTCTTTTTGTAGATTCTTTTATAAATTCTTATTTTTTCTTTTAAAAGTATCTATAATTAATAACATACCTCTTTTCAATCCATTAAGTAAAGACGATAAAAACGGCTTTATCCCCTTTTTTTCTGAATTTGAAGAATTGACATGTACCACAAATCTACAAAAATAGAACTGATGAAAAATATTACATGCAATATTAAGATCCTTACAAAAAATCTCTTCATAAAGCTTTTTAGGCATTTCTAAAATAAGTGAATCTTCAACAATTTCATTTCCACGCATTAAAACTATGCGATAAATAGTAAGATCTGCATTTGCAAAAATTCCTAATGACATTTCACTTTGACTATCTAGGAGCAAATAGCCTTTAAAATCATAATGTTTCATTTTTTAATTTTTTAATTGATTTAAAATGTGTGTACCACACCTGGGAGTTAAAAGAAACTCAATAGTTATATTATACCGATAACAAAAATATTTCAATTTTTCTTAACTTATAATAAGATTTTTTGATAATAACACACAAATTCTAAATACATTTTCATTTGCAAATAATAACAATTAATCATAACCTTTAATTAACATCTATTAGCATTAAAACAAACTAGATTTGAAATATTCTTAAGTTACCTTAATATTGCTTTAGATCACATATTTACTCTTTAATTTATTCTAAGTATGACCTCAACAAGACTTTTGTTTTAATAATGTAATAAAAAAACCCCAGTTAAATAACTGAGGTTTATTTAGATCAATTAATTAAATTCAAGATGATCTTAAAAAACTTTTGACAGATAAAGGAAATTCTATCTAAAAAATATGAAGCCATTTACCTAACAAATAAAACAAAGCCATAACTAAAGCAATTATCAGCATAAATTCGAAATGTAAACGATCTCCCTTACTTAGTAAATATTTCTTAGATTTTGAATCAGTCCTAGCTATTGTTCGAACAATTACACTTGGTGATAATAAATCCTTGTCCACTTTACACATGTCAAAGACATGATACAAACGTTTTGATATGTCAGGATAATCAGCTATCAGTTCATCAAAACGCGCTGAAGTTAATTCAACTTCAGTTGTACCTTCAATTTTTTCGTCATTTCGCATTGCCACTAATTTGACCATCGAACGATCTGGATTCATCAATATTGCTATCGATATTCCATTTTCACTGTTTTCGGATAGAAATCCGTTAATTTTAAACATCATAATAAGATTTTAATTAATTAAATTTTGTGAATTACCTCACCAGTAGGTAGTATTTAATTCAATACTGTGAATTAAAGCAACCTGTTTTTATACTATACCGATAATCATAAATTTCAATATTTTTTTATCCCTAATGTATTTTAATCAATTCTACTATCATCATTATTTGTTCATCGAATAGTTTATTCAATACTTAATCACATCACATTTTAACTTGATTAATTTATCTTTCAGCCAAAACGTCATCAATGTTATTACGTTTGATGTTAGCGGGTTATCACCTCGATTTGATATTAAGTTATCAGAGGTTTTCAGTAATTAAATAGCTTTTTTATTGAAAGAGCAATGGTGTGAATTGCGTAAAATTTGTATATAAAATTCTGTTTTAAATCAAGTTTGTTTTAGATTAATTAGATACAATATGATTGGCAATTTTGATAATTTGATGTCAATGTCTACTTACATCAAACAATAAAACCCCAATCTAAATTAATAAATTGGGGTTAGATAAAATTAAACTAATTTAATTTTTTGAGTCTAGAAGATATTTCTGTATAGATGGCAATCTTAACAGAATTAGAAGGAAACAACTTAAATGTTTTAACAACCCTTGTATATCGATCATCATAATTATCGAAATTTTCTTTAAAAACTTGTTCACTTATAATAACCTTCGTTCTTTCAATGGGCTGTCTATCCTTACAAAGGATCAACGAGTATTGATTGTCTTCTTCAATTCGATTAACTGAGATTGTCACCGCTTGGAACATTGAACACGAAAGCATTCCGATTTCGCGAACTGTTCTTTTTGTACTTCTTCTTTTTTGCATGATTTAATTTTTTTTATTATTTAAAAATTTTAAAATCATTAAGGCATAGTTAAATTATACTTTTGTAGTCAGTTAATTTTAATAATTAACTTTTTTATATTATAGTGATAATCTACTTAAGTCAATAACATCCTTAAAAATTATCAATTAAGAAAGCTCATAAAGTTGATAACGAAAATCACAATATTCCTGCTTTCTACTAAATAAATATGTCTTTATTGAACATTATTTTCAATCGGTCGAATAATCATTCACTTTTTTTGAAAAGTATTTTTTTCGATTACGCTTAACTAGTTTGGATTGATATAAGTGACATTTTGTTAAATGTTTCTCACTTGAAATCATTCATGCTTACTATAATAAAAAACCCCAGTTGAATTACCGGGGTCTGTTTAGAACAATTAAAAGATATAAGAAAAAAATAGTCCCAATAACAAAATTATCAATAAAATCCAAATAACATTAAAAGCAATAATCGAGAACCTCACTATCAATCTTTTTAATTCAGCCCTTTTTTCCATTTTTCGGATAAGCTTATTAATTTCATCGATTTCTAATGTACAACCATAAGCTTTATAAGCTTTTAATAATCGTTTGTTTTTCCGACATACAGATAAAATAAATTTCTCATACTCTTCTTTAGTATAGTCGGCAAAAATGCTTTCACCTCTTTGCTCTGATTTCGAGCCTATTATGGCTATACGATAACAAGTAGAATTTATATCTGTATAAACTGCTACTGAGATTTCACCTGTACGACTTTCATATAAGAAGCCTTTAAATAGTAAATCATTCATTTCTTAAATTTTTATTTTTGTTTAATATGTGCACCTCACATGGGAGTTAACAAAACTCAGAATTTATATTATACCGATAATTCATATAATTCAAATTATTTATTTCTCAAAAACTGTTTTATGTAGACAGTAGGCAACGCTAACGCCACTGTCAGTTATAAAAATTATGGGAATGCTAATTTTGTTTAATAAATTAAAATAGAAGATTTGATAGAATTTGCCATTTTTTGTTTTGTTTATCTTGTAATGACTATTTATATAACTTCCATTAGTTTATTGATCGATACTTAATCATACCTTTATTTGGTTAATTTATCTTTCTGCCAAAACGTCATTAACATTAGTGCTGGTTTTGTTAGCTAGTTTATTAGCCCGATTTGATACTAAGTTATCAGAGGTTTTCAGTAAAAAAATAACTTTTTATTGAAAAGAGCAATGCTGTGAATTGCGTAAAACTTGTAGATAATTTTTAAGTTAAGTTAGTATTGGATTAAATAATAAAATATAATTGACAATTTAAATAATTTTTGATGATATTAAGCAACAAAACCCCAGTTACATAAATAACTGGGGGGTTGAATTAAATTAAAATTTAATTCGTTGTTAAACTTCCAAACACTAATTTGTCGAATCCAACCAACTTCATCGCATTATAAAACAGGATAGAAGAATCAAAATGACTTTGAAAATTCTGCCGATAAACTTGTTCAGTTATAATCGTTTCTGTTTGTTTAATGCGCATTCCATCGACATAAACACACAATTTGAAGTACACTCCTTTTTCGGAAGTTTTACCTCGAAAAACTAGAATTTGTAAGTTTTTAAAAATTGAACCAGGAATATTCCCGATTCTGAATTCATGAACATTGGTTTTGAACTTTTTTGCCATCGTTAAAAGTTTTTGAATTAAACTATGTTTTAAATTCATTAAGGCATAGGTAAATTATACTTTTGTAGTTAGTTAATTTTAAAAATTAACTGCTGATTATATTATATAGATAATCGAATTAAGTCAATATCATTTATAAAAATAACTAATTTAAGAAAGCCTGTAATATTTAAGCATAATCTTATTAGAACTATCATTCTGATTATACAATAAAAAACCCCAGTTATTAATAACTGGGGTTCATTGGATGAAATCATGAATTATAAGGACGAATATCAAATTTTGCGTGCTTATTCAATCTACAAATTTGGGCAGTTTTAGTAAAAACATATCCAGATTCGTCGTCGTCACAATTACTGGTAATTTCATTATAAGTCTCTTCGCTAATTGAGACTTGCGTTCCAGGAATTGGTAAACCATAATACTCAGCTAATAATCCATAACACTCACAATTAGTCTCAGGATCTCGATAGCCTAGTACTTTGATTTCGAGACCTGACAGACATGATCCTGCGACACATCCTAGGTCTTTTAACTTAAAATTTTTAAGTTCGTTTTTCATAATAAAAATTTTTTTTAATTGCATAGTAACGCTATGTTCGTATCATTTCAAAACTAAAGAAATGACGATTTATATTATAACGATAACCTACAAAAGGTCAATACTAATCACTCACTTTAACGCATAAATTTTTTATAGTAACTTTAAACACTATTTATTGTGATTATTTAAATACTCTTTATATATAAAAGTATTTTCCCTAATTTTGCCTCTCAAAACATAAAGATTAAAATGTAAAAATCTTAAATATTATCGCAATTATGAATAGTAATTAAACCTTGTAATTTATGATGAAAAACGGCTAGACATCTATGATAAAACTGATATTCTATGCTCCTTTTTAAATACAAACTATAAATAAAGAAAGTGGAAAGAAATGAATACAACTGAAAATAAGATAATATCATTTAGTATGAACCAATTGTTATTTAAACAATTAAGATTTGTGGGAACGATGCAGCAAATTTTTGGGGTTTTAGGAATCATTAGTGGCTCTTTAACTTGTTTAGGTATTATTACAGCAATAGTAGGTGTTCCGTTAATTATAGCTGGGGTCAAACTGTTTCAATCGGGAAAAGGATTTAATCAAACAGCGACTCTTGGACGAGAAGAAGATATTATTTATGCTATTCAAAATTTACATGGTTATTGGAAATTCAACCTTATTGTTTTTATCTGTTCTATTGTAATGATGGTTATTTACTTTATATTTATCTTTTTATACATTTTTAGTGTAATGAATAATCAATATCATTAACAATGAGTTATCGTTCCTAAATTTAGGCTTTAAATATAAAAGATAACAATAAAAACCTCGTTAATTAATGAGGTTTTTATTTTTTGGGAAAAACAACTTTGGAATGAGTTTTATTCTATATCTTCGTTGTTGTCAGAAATTACATCGATAGGATCAGAAATGATTTGTTTATTCATTTCTTGTAGTGTTTTGGAACCATCAAGCGTTGAGTTTTTAATGTCAGTCACTATGTCCATTTCGTTAAAATAAATAGAATAAGTAATTTGGCTTATACCATTATGTTGTGGTTGTTGACGAAAAACATAATACCAAACGTTATCACCAAATACCGACGTTAACATAGGTGAACCCATTATAAAAATAATCTGATCTTTTGTTTGACCAACTTTCAATAAATCAATTGCATCTTGTGTTACATAATTACCTTGATTGATATCAGGTCTATATACCCAACGGTCTACCACTGAACAACCAGTTAATAATATACTAGCCACAATTGCAAGCGAGGTAAATTTACGAAACTGCATTTAACTTAATCCATATTGAAATTATAATAAAGTGTATTATCGCTGATATTTGCACTAAGTGCTAGCCAAATTAATAAATTCTTTATGCATTTTATAAAAAAAGCGTTATTCTATTTTATTAATTAATATTTATTCTGTTGATCACAAACTTAATGGGTCTCGAATACTGTTTATAAACGACAAACAAAAGGTAAAAAATGAAATTAGAAACCATAGATCAAAAAGCGAGTTATGCTATTGGATTACAAATTGGACAACAATTAAAGGAGTCAGGTTTGAATGGTCTAGATCTTGATGCATTAAAATTAGCTATGCAAGACGTTCTAGCAAATAATCAACCTGTTCTACCATTACAAGAACTGCATGATGCGCTTCGTCATATGCATGAAAAAGCCACTCAAGAGAAAGCAAAACAAGCTGAAAAAATTGCTCAAGCAGGTAAAGATTTTTTAGCAGAAAATATTAAAAAAGATGGGATTAAATCAACTGAATCCGGCTTGCAATATGAAGTCATTACCGAAGGTACAGGTTCCTTACCTAAATCAACAGACCGTGTTCAAGTTCATTATACGGGACAATTAATTGATGGTACGATTTTTGACAGTTCTGTACAACGTGGACAACCAGCTGAGTTTCCTGTTAATGGCGTTATTCAAGGTTGGGTTGAAGCTTTACAGCTAATGCCTGAAGGTTCAAAATGGAGATTGTATATTCCTCAAGAACTTGCTTATGGAGCACAAGGTGCAGGAGGCTCAATTCCACCCTACAGTACATTAATTTTTGATGTCGAATTATTGAAAGTTTTATAAATCTAATGGACGCATTTAAGCGTCCTTTTTTTATAATCTTACTATAAGCTCTAAATAACCTGCCAATAACAATAATGTTTAAAAGTTAACGACGATTAAAATATAAATCAGCACCAATAATACCATCCTTTCCGATGTACCAAGAACAACAGATAAAATTGTTCATTTAAAGAATTACGATACATCACTTATATTACAGCATTTTAATTTTGCACGGTGTATAAGTCTTTTGTTTTCCGATATAATATTCGATAATATTTTGAAAATAGGTAAGGAAAATTTTATGTCAACTAACCTCATCCGTATCGCTATTGCTGGCGCAGGTGGAAAAATGGGACGTCAATTAATTCAATCTGTTGCACAAATCGAAGGAGTAACTTTAGGTGCGGCATTTGAAAGACAAGGTTCTTCCCTCATTGGAAGCGATGCAGGTGAACTTGCTGGAATAGGCATTTGTGGTGTCACTATTACGGATAATTTAGAACTCGCCAAAGATCAATTTGATTTGTTAATTGATTTTACCCGACCTGAAGGTACGCTTGCCCATTTGAATTTTTGTGTTGAACATAAAAAAATGATGATTATAGGAACCACTGGTTTTGATTCTACAGGTAAGCAAGCCATAACGGATGCGGCAAAAAATATCGCTATTGTTTTTGCTGCCAATTTTAGTGTAGGTGTAAATTTGGTACTTAAATTACTTGAAAAAGCGGCAAAAATCATGGGAGATTATACAGATATTGAAATTATTGAGGCTCATCATCGTTATAAAGTCGATGCCCCATCGGGTACTGCACTTGCGATGGGTGAATCGATAGCTGAAGCTTTAAAATTCAATTTGAACGATCGTGCGATTTATTGTCGTGAAGGTCATACCGGTGAAAGACCAAAAGGAGCAATTGGTTTTTCAACTATCCGAGCGGGTGATATTGTTGGCGAACATACGGCAATTTTTGCCGATATTGGCGAACGTGTGGAAATTAGTCATAAGGCGTCTAGTCGGATGACATTTGCAAATGGCGCCGTCCGTGCTGCATTATGGCTTGCAAAACAGCCTGTCGGACTTTATGACATGCGAGACGTATTAAATTTGAATAATCTATAAATAATTGCAATGTCAGATGAATATTGGATGCAATATGCATTAACGCTTGCCAAACGTGCTGAATCCTTAGGTGAAATTCCGGTAGGAGCGGTAATTATCGATGAAAACAGTCAAGTCATTGGCGAAGGTTTTAACCAATCAATACTTACCCATAATCCAACTGCTCACGCTGAAATGCTTGCTATCGAGCAAGCGGGTAAGTGTATCAATAATTACCGTTTAATTAATACGACCCTTTTTGTCACACTTGAACCGTGTATGATGTGTGCTGGTGCCATTATACATAGTCGAATAAAACGAGTAGTATTTGGAGCAAGCGATTATAAAACAGGGGCTGCCGGCTCGTTTATTAATATTCTAGCTTATCAAGGCATTAATCACATTGCACAAGTGCAAGGTGGCGTATTAGCTGATGAGTGCAGCTTGCTACTCAGTCAATTTTTCAAAAAACGTCGCTTAGAAAAAAGAGCAGCCAAGATCGATGCTAACAAGATGATAGATAAGAACATACTATGAATAGTATAGGGTTATCAAATGTTATGCTAAGCAGATTAAAATAAGCTTTGTTATTCTTTTTATCTATGAAAATTGTTAGAATCTAATTTAAATTTTATTTTTTGAGTATTAGTAATGAAGAAACACACTTTAGAAATGATGATATCAACGGATGATATTCAAAAACGTATCAAAGAACTAGGGCAACAAATTAGTCAAGATTATAAACACAGCCAAAATGAACTTATTTTAGTCGGTCTGCTACGTGGTTCATTTATTTTTATGGCGGATTTAAGCCGTGCTATTACTGTCGGGCATGAAGTTGATTTTATGACCGCATCAAGTTATGGTAATGCCGTTGTCAGTAATCGAGATGTCAAAATATTGAAAGATTTGGATGAAGATATTCGTGATAAAGATGTGCTAATTGTTGAAGATATTATTGATACTGGTAATACGTTAAGTAAAGTCATGGCAATTTTAAAATTACGTCATCCTCGTAGTATCGAAATTTGTACGCTTTTAGATAAGCCATCACGTCGGGAAGTGGCTGTACCAGTAAAATACATTGGTTTTTCAATTCCTGATGAATTTGTCGTTGGTTATGGAATTGATTATGCTCAACATTATCGCCATTTACCTTATATCGGTCAGGTTACACTGCTAGAAGCCTAAATAAATGTTGGTCGAAAATTTAGTCATTAATAGAATAAATCTGTGATACGACTTAATTAAAAGCCCTTAGTATTAAACTGAACAAATGTTAATAAATCGTAGTTTGCATAATCATTTAAAGTTATAGTACTGCGTTATAGCGCAATCAATAACCTTTTTAAAATTTCTGAAACAAAAAAGGATCGATGTCTATCAATCGATCCTATATCAAAACAGCTAAGTATATTTTTTACATTTTAATAATGTTAACTTAAGGTATCTGCATAAATTAAGTAAATATACCATTAATTAGTCCCTACTTTGCTTCATTGATATTATACATTAATGAAATAGTAGAAATCTTAGTCCCACTTCAGAATAAACTAAATGCTTATAGTAATTTATAATATTTTATTTGCTTATAAAAGGTTTTTCCCAAAGATCAAGGGGTTACCTTTACAATCTTAAACTTAAAATGTTAAAACTCAATATTAATAAATTAGACATTGATCCTTACAAAAGATGATATCAAAACTGATTTAGTTAGCTTATCATAGACGATGAAATATTAAATATGTTAAATTTACGTTCATGATTAGCCCAGAAATTAACAATTGATCGTTTTTTAACTTAAACTTCTTCGAGGTCTTTGTGTCACAATTTTCCTATAGGTTTTGTTTACTTTTAATGTTTACAATCATATCAACATCAAGCTATGCTGATATGAAGTTATCGATTAAAGGTTTATCGGGTGAACTTGCTGACAATGTCGATGCTCGTGTTTCATTAATTACCCCAGATAAAGTCGATAACACGCCTAATTTTAAACGGTATTTTGAAAGCGAGGTTAAAAAAGCGCTCCGAGCTTTGGGTTATTACGCTCCTGTGTTTCAATATAACACTCAAAATCCAAGAGTATTAGCGGTAACGATTTCAGCTGGTGAACCGATTAAAATTGAACAATTAAATGTGATTATTGAAGGTGAAGGCCAGCATGATAATGATTACCAACATTTACTCGAAAAAAACCTACCTAAAACGGGTGATATTTTAAATCATGGCATTTATGAGTCTTTCAAGAAAAGTTTGAAAAATCTCGCGTTAGAAAAAGGCTATTTTGATGCCAATATGACGCAACACCAATTAGCGGTGTCCATGGATCATCATCAAGCTTTTTGGAATATCGATTTTAATACTGGGCAGCGCTATAAATTCAGTCAAGTTAAATTTTCTAATACCAAAATTAGAGATGATTATCTTAAAAATATTATACCGTTTAAAGAAGGTGAACCTTATAGTGCCGAAAAACTTTCCATTCTTAATCGTCGATTAACTTCTACAAATTGGTTTAGTTCAATTGTTGTTGTTCCTGATTTTCCAAATGTTACAGCAGACAAATCACTACCAATCAATGTTGTCACCTCTCCCCGAAAAAAAAATAGCATGGATTTAGGGCTTGGATACTCAACCGACAATGGCGTATATGGCAAAATAACTTGGAATAAACCGTGGATTAACAGTCGTGGACAAAGTTTACAAAGTAATTTATCACTTTCTTCACCCGAACAATCCATTACAATGAGCTATAAAATCCCATTAAAAAAATCTCCCCTTGAACAATACTACACTGTTCAAGGTGGTTATAAAAAAATTGACAATAACGATACTAAATCACGTTCCTATACCTTTGGTGTGGTTCGATATTGGGACAATTTTGAAGGATGGCAAAGCGCGCTAGGTTTAAATCTTTTACATGATGATTTTACGCAAGGTGACTCAAGTTTTAATACCCTTTTATACTACCCTTCTATTAGTCTTTCACGAATT
This sequence comes from Gilliamella sp. CG35, assembly GCF_046635745.1. Taxonomy (NCBI): domain Bacteria; kingdom Pseudomonadati; phylum Pseudomonadota; class Gammaproteobacteria; order Orbales; family Orbaceae; genus Gilliamella; species Gilliamella sp. CG35. The sequence goes on along the minus strand of NZ_JBIDFH010000019.1, from coordinate 26,666 downwards.
CGTAGCGATGGCAATCTTATGCCAATGTGGGGAGATTCACAACGCTATTCTGTTGAGGCAGCTACAAATTCTTTAGGATCCGATCTCAATCTTATTCGCTTTCAAACGCAACAAACTTGGATTCGATCCTTATTTGATAGTCATCGATTTATTTTTCGGGGTAATTTTGGCATAATTCAGGCAAATAATTTTGATCGTGTTCCGCCTTCATTTCGATTCTTTGCAGGGGGTGACCGTAGTATACGAGGTTATAGTTACCAATCTATTTCGCCTAAGGATAAAAATGGTAAATTAAAAGGTGCGTCAAAGCTCATCACTGGTTCAGTTGAATACCAATTTAATTTAACCGGTGCTTGGTGGGGTGCTGTTTTTATTGATTCAGGTGAAGCAATTGATAAAGTCGATAAAACTAAATTTTATACAGGAAGTGGTATTGGTGTACGTTGGGCTTCTCCGGTTGGACCAATAAAATTCGATTTAGCAACTCCGTTAACGCGAAGAGACTCTGGTTCAGTTCACCTATATATTGGTTTAGGATCCGAATTATAATATGGCTAAAAATCCCATTAGAGAAAAAAAATTAAAAAAAATAAAAAGAATACGAAAATGGAAAAAGCGTAGTATTGTAGTATTATCTATTTTCGTGTTTTTGGTCGTGTTTATTATCTTACTGCTTTATACCAGTTTAGGCGTTAAGTTGACCACTTATGTCTTAGGTAAAGCCCTACCCGAATTGAAAATTGAACAAGTGGAAGGGACATTAAGCGATTTACAGGTAAATGGTCTTTCATTGCAACTACCGGGTATTGATGTTCAGGTTGATAATGCATCGTTAAAATTATCTGGGTTATGTTTGCTTGAAACTAAAATCTGTATCGAACAGTTTGAATCAAAGGGTATTAAAGTAAAACTGAACACCGATCAGATTATTACCGACCCCAATAAGCCAATACCTGATAAACGGGTTGTTTTGAAAACCCCATTACCAATCGAACTGAAAACGGCACATGTATCAGATGTGAAAGTTGATATTGATGATATGCAATTTGGTCTGTCTGATTTTATGGGTAAGGCGACTTGGGTAAACGAAAAAATTTATGTATTTCCTGCTGAGGCTCAGGATTTAAGTGCTATTTTTGCTGATCACCCACAAGTAAAATCAACAACAGATTCAGTTCAGAATGATTTGCCTCTTAATGAAAAGATAAATCAATTATTCAATCAGCCGTTAATCGAATCATTACCCCAAGTTACTATTCCTCTCGATATCAATGTCGGACGCTTAACGGGTAACAATTGGCTTTTACATATTGGCGGTGAAGATTATCGATTTAACAATGTGACTATTCAAACTAATATCATCGATAATCATATTATCGTTCAACAGGTGAATACAGATGCGACAACTCCTTATGCTAATGGACATGCTTTTGTTTCAGGAGATATTACATTAGGCAATGATTGGCCTATTTTGGCATTTATTCAATTAAAAACAGCCAGTAATCAATTACATAGCCAATTTTCAGGTAAATTGTTAGGTGAATTGACGACAAATACGGTACTTGAAGGACTTAATTCAGCAAAAATTAATGCAAAAATCAATTTTATCGAAAAATATTTACCGGTGATGACCGACTTAAAGGGTAAACACATTCAATGGCCAATTGAAGGACAAGCGCAATATCAAGTTAATAATTTTAATCTTTCAATAGGGGGTAACGTCCAACAGTATGACTTATCCGCTAAAGGTAAATTTAAAGGTGACGATCTGCCCGATACGTCGTTTGATGTTATAGGCAAGGGAACGAATCAATCAGCCATATTCGATCATGGAATAGTGAAACTACCACAAGGGGAAATCAATGTTTCAGGTAATCTTGACTGGCAAAAAGCCTTACACTGGGATGCAAAAGTTAAATTAACTGATGTTGATACCAGCAAAGATTTACCAAACTATCCTATACGATTAAATGGTCAACTTAAAACCAATGGTCAGTTAGAAGGTGATAAATGGCAATTGAATCTTCCCGAAATCCAATTAAAAGGTAATATTAATCACGCTGATTTTTCAACTAATGGCAGTATTCAAATTAACTCTCATCAATCAATCAGTGCGAATAATTTTGTTATGGATTGGGGAAAAAATCATATCAATATCAATGGCGCTTCAGATAAAGAAAATTTGAGTGCTAAGTTAGAGTTATCCTCTTTATCATTATTGGCTGATGACTTAAAGGGTTCAATTGTCGGCACGTTGAAAATGAATGGTAGCTTTAATGAACCAAACGTGGATACCGATATCAATATTCACCAATTAAGTTTGATGAGTATGTCAATATCATCAGCCCAACTTTCCGGAAAAATAGAATATAAAAAACAAATTAGTGGACATTTAAAACTCATAGGACACGATATAGAACTTCCTAATCAAAGCATAAAAAATGCCAATATTGAGCTTAAAGGTAATGAAAGTCATCATGTTTTAGATATCAATCTTACAGGAACACCAGCCTCATTTACAACATCACTCAATGGAAAATTAGATCCTGATCGAACAAAATGGACGGGGGATTTATCCCACGCTGTGTTAAATTTAGGTGATAAAAATCATTGGCAATTGGTTAAAACATTACCTTTATCTTATGATGTTACTCATCAAGTGCCCACTATAGGCACGCATTGTTGGTCAAACCAAGGGTCAAGTATTTGTTTAGATCAAGCACTATCTCCAACAGCTAACAGTAATACAAGTATCACGTTAAAAGATATTGATCTGGCAAAACTTCCTATTCCAAACGATGGTGAAACAAAACTAGCTGGCTTGATAAATGGTAAAGCTTATATAAAATTTAATGCAAATAGTGAAATGCCGAATATCAAGGCCAATATCAAAGGGAATGAAGTTTATATTCAACAGATGATCACATCCCAATCATTATCTATTCCATTTGAAATATTTACTATTAATGCTGAATTTAATCAACAACAAGCAAAGTTTGATTGGTTATTTAGCTTAAAACAATTAGGTAAAATGAGCGGTGATTTAACTATTATCGATCCCACTCAACAAAAGAAATTAAATGGAAAATTAAACATTGATCATCTTGCCTTAGCAATAATCAATCCCTTATTAGATAAAGATGATTTTGCTAAAGGCTCGATAAATGGCAACGTTAATTTTTCCGGGTCTTTAATGGATCCTTATTTAACAGGTAATATTGATTTAAAACACAGTGAAATAAAATCCAGTCAATTACCAATTGATTTGAAATCAGCAAAGGTAGATCTTAATTTCAATGGTAAATCCTCCAACTTAAAAGGAGTTTTAACCACCAAGTCTGGTAATATTGATATTAACGGTCACGCCAATTGGGATACATTTGATAAATGGCAAGCGGATCTTTCTGTCACGGGTGCAGCAATGGAAGTTACCGTACCTCCAATGGTTGTGTTAAGTATTATCCCCAATATTAGAATTGATGCGACCCAAGATGAGATAATTCTTTCCGGAAAAGTCAGTATCCCTAAAGGTAAGATTACCGTCGAATCGTTACCGGCATCCAGTGTTGATGTATCGCCTGACGAAGTTATGTTAGATAAAAATTATCAAGTAATCGAAAAACAAAAACTTGGCATAAAAATCAGTAGCCATATTGAAATTGATATTGGTGAACATGTGACTGTCGATGCTTTTGGGTTAAACGCATCACTGAAAGGCAATCTCCTTGCAGCACAAACCAACAAAGGCTTAGATCTGCATGGGCAAGTTTTGATTCCAACAGGAAGATTTCACGCTTATGGTCAAGATTTAGTTATCCGTAAAGGTATTATCACTTTTTCGGGCCCTACTGACCAAGCTAAGTTAGATATTGAAGCTATTCGTAATCCAGACTCAATTGATAACAGTAGTATTACAGCGGGTATTCGTGTAACAGGATCTTCGGAAGAGCCCAAAATTGAAATATTTTCAGATCCTGCTATGTCCCAGCAAGAAGCATTATCTTATCTAATACGAGGTCAAGGACTTGAAAGCACCGATCAAAGTGATAATGATATGATGACCGCCCTACTCGTTGGAATCGGTACGGCAAAAACAGGTAAATATATTGGTGATATTGGTAATGTCTTTGGAATAAAAAATCTTTCTTTAGACACGCAAGGAGCCGGTAATAACTCTAAAGTGGTTGTTAGTGGGTATATTTTGCCTAACTTACAACTGAAATATGGAGTAGGTATTTTTGATTCACTGGCGACATTTACTTTACGATACCGATTGATGCCAAGACTCTATTTAGAAGCAACATCTGGACTTGCACAAACGTTAGATTTTATCTACCAATTTGAATTTTAATCACTTATTAGGAAAATTGAGTTAGCCTTATCAATTATTTGGTTAAGGCTAGCTAATTTTTACTGCCGATTAACATTTCTCTTTTCAACCCAAAACCTTTTTGTTTTATCACATTGAATCCTGCATTGATTAAGTTTCGCCGAACAAATCCAGCCGCACTAAAAGTCGCAAACGTTCCCTTTTGTGACGTATATTCAAAACAGCTTTTAAATAAGGATTCTGACCACATGTCAGGATTTTTAGCGGGTGAAAATCCATCAAAGAACCAAGCATCAATCAACCCATTTTGTTTAGCCAAAAATTCCGGAAAATATTGAATGTCATCATAAAGTATATCTAAACTGACCTTGTCTAAATGACAGGTGTTATCCGTTAAATAGGCATATAACTGCTTGGCTAATAGTTGAAGTTGGCGTTCATCTTCTATGGCGGTTTGATGCATCTTCATCATTTCTGTCACTGATAACGGATATTTTTCAATACTGATAAATTTAAGCTGCTGAAGTTGATGGTTGGGATATTCTTTTTTAAAAGCTAAAAACGTTTGCCAGGCTATGAGAAAACTTAACCCCGAACCAAAACCCGTTTCACCAATAATAAAAATATCTTTATCATGTTGGATAAAACGTTGCTGTAGATGATTGCCTTCAATAAAAACATATTTTGTTTCAGCAACTGCACCTTGTGTGTTGAAATAGATATCATCAAAATAGACAGACACTGGGGCTTGGTTTTCGTTCCAAATAATAGTTGATTTTTGCATGACGCCTCTTTACTCAGTTATCGTTGATCAAACTGTATATTGGCACAGTTTACGTATATAATACGCTAAATCAATTTATGAGGTAAATTATGGTTTTTCTTTTCCGCTTAATTACAGTTGTGTTAATAGGTATTGTAGTTTGTGTACTGGGCATTATATTTTGCCTATTCAACCCTCGGAATCCCAAAAACGTAGCCAGATTTGCACATTTATTTAGTTTTTTCTTTAAACCTATTTTGGGCGTTAAAGTTGATACTCGTCTCTATCCTGAGATTAGTAAAATAGGCAGTTGTGTTTATATCGCTAATCATCAAAACAACTTTGATATGGTTGTTGCCGCAGACGTTGTCCAACCGAAAACCGTGACTGTCGGAAAAAAAAGTTTAGCGTGGATTCCTTTTTTTGGGCAATTATACTATCTGACCGGTAATATTTTAATTGATCGTAATAATAAATCAAAAGCCCACGATACCATTGGACAAGTTGTTAAAGAAATTAAAACACGTGGCATATCGATTTGGATGTTTCCTGAAGGAACACGAAGTCGAGGACGTGGATTATTACCGTTTAAAACAGGCGCATTTAAAGCAGCAATTGCGGCAGGTGTTCCTATTGTGCCTATTTGCGTCTCTGATACCAATAACATTCAATTAAATCGTTTAAATAACGGTCATATGATTGTTGAAATGTTGGATCCTATTGACACCAAATCGTTACGTAAAGAAGACGCCAGAACATTAATGGAACAATGTTATCAACAAATGACTGAAAAATTAATTGAAATCAACAATGAAGTTAAGCAACTAAACAGTAAAAAATAATTAATGAATATGCAAGACCGTAATTTTGATGATATCAGTCATAAGTTTGCACAAAATATTTATGGCACAAGTAAAGGAAAAATTCGTGAAGCCATTGTCTGGCAGGAATTAGAAAATATATTAGCCACATTTCCAACAACCAAACCGTTGAAAATTCTTGATGCAGGTGGTGGACAAGGACAAATGGCTTGCCGATTGGCAAAATTAGGACATCATGTCACATTATGTGATATTTCTATGCAAATGCTAGAACTGGCACAAAAAAATGCCCAAGCAGAAAAGTTAAATATCAATTGTCATTGTTGTGCTATTCAAGATATTGATCATATCATTAATGAACAATATGATATGGTGATTTGTCATGCAGTATTAGAGTGGGTTGCCGATCCGATCAGTGTTCTTGAGTCATTAAAAAAACACCTCAAACCCGAAGGTTATTTATCCTTGATGTTCTATAATTATCATGCACTTCTTTTTAAAACGGTGACACTTGGTAATTTTGGTTATACTCAATCAGGGCTTGCAAAACGTAAGAAAAAAACATTATCACCCGATTTTCCTCGAATACCAGATGATGTCTATCAATGGTTAACCACGCTAGATTTTCATATTATTAAAAAAACGGGAATTCGTCTATTTCATGATTACATGAATAATAAAGAAAAAATAAATAGTCATTTTGATCAGTTATTGGCACTTGAAAAGCAGTACTGCCAAGCAGAACCGTATCTAAGTCTTGCTCGATATATTTTAGTTACTGCAAAAAATGGTTAACACTTTTCATCATACTGATACTAAGCTTGAAATAGTTAAACTTCACTCGAAAATATTGGCTTAACTCGGTATGATAAACAGCGTAATTCAATTAATTAAGGAAAATAATGATAATCATCATAACTGATGGTATTGTCTCTATTGAAAGTAATATTGTTAATAGTCTGAATAATCAAAAAATTAAAGATGTTTTAGACGTTGATAATTTAACTGATGAGACAAAATTTGCCAATTTACTTGATTTAAATATGGCTGATTTTATTGATAAAGATGACTTTACTACGGCTATCGTTGCCGATCAGCAATTAGACATTAAAGCAATATTTCATCACAATGTTTGTTCATCAACGATTATAAAAGGACATTAAATGAGAACACTAATTATTGGTCCTTCATGGGTTGGCGATATGATGATGTCGCAAAGTTTATATCGAACGTTAAAACAACTTCATCCTAATATTGAAATTGATGTTATGGCACCAGCATGGTGCCAAGCACTATTGAATAAAATGCCAGAAGTGAATCGAGCTATTGAGATGCCAATTGGTCATGGTAAATTCGGTTTAACCCAACGCTATCGACTCGGCAAATCACTCCGTCATCATCATTACGACCAAGCGATAATTTTACCTAATTCGTTTAAATCAGCTTTAATCCCTTTTTTTGCAAGGATTCATCAGCAAACAGGTTGGAAAGGTGAAATGCGTTATGGACTGATTAACGATCTTCGTAAACTTAATAAACAAGCCTTTCCATTAATGGTTCAACGTTATGTTGCCCTTGCCTACCCTAAGGATCAGATCCACACAGCAGAGCAAATACCACAACCCATACTTTGGCCTAAACTTGAAGTTTGTCAAACAGACATCAATGGCACGCTTAACACGTTTAAGATCAATGATAATTTGCCGTTAATTGGTTTTTGTCCTGGTGCTGAATTTGGTCCAGCAAAACGTTGGCCGGATTATCATTATGCCGCTCTTGGTGATATGCTTGTAAAGCAACATGCCAAAATTGTTATTTTTGGTTCTGATAATGATCGACAAGTTGGCGAAAAAATTATTGAACAAATGACACAAGGCGATCAGTGTATTAATCTTGCCGGTAAAACAAAATTGGATCAAGCGGTTAATTTAATTGCGGCTTGTAAAGCAATTGTGACTAATGATTCAGGATTGATGCATGTCGCCGCAGCTTTGGATCGCCCTTTGGTTGCGCTTTATGGCCCAAGTAGTCCAGACTTTACCCCACCCCTTTCTGATAAAGCTGAAGTTATTCGCTTAATATCAGGGTATCATAAAGTCCGTAAAGGCGATGCAGAACAAGGCTATCATCAAAGTTTGATTGATATAAAACCTGAAACTGTGTTTGAAACTTTAATGAAGCTTATTGCTCGTTGTGAAAAGAGTCATTAATTATGCGTGTACTTATTGTTAAAACATCTTCAATGGGTGATGTACTTCATACTTTACCCGCGTTAACTGATGCTGCCCGTCATTTACCTAATATGACTTTTGATTGGGTGGTTGAAGAAAATTTTGCGCAAATACCAACATGGCATTTTGCGGTAGATAAAGTGATCCCTGTGGCCATTCGGCGCTGGCGTAAAAACTGGTTCGGTAAATCTATTCGTCAAGAGCGTCACCAATTTATTCAATCACTACTTGAACGGGAATATGACTGTATTATTGATGCGCAAGGATTAATAAAAAGTGCTTTTTTTATCACACGTAAAGCAAGAGGCATTAAGCACGGTTTAGATCGTCATAGCATAAGAGAACCGATTGCCAGTTGGTTTTATGATGTTAAACATTCTGTTCCAAAATCAATGCATGCCATTGAACGAGTACGACAACTCTTTGCAAAAAGTCTTGGGTACGACCTATCTGGTGACATGGGTGACTATGCAATTGCAAGTCATTTTTTATCAGAATTACCGTCTGACCATGGACAATATTTGATATTTTTACATGCCACTACCAGATATGAAAAACATTGGACAGAAGACGCTTGGCGTCAATTAATACAATTGATAGCGCCAACCGGTTTAAAAATTAAATTACCTTGGGGAACGGCGAATGAAATGCAAAGCGCTCAACGCTTAGCACAAGGATTTAATCATGTCGAAGTGCTACCAAAATTGTCTCTTTCTCAAGTGGCGACTGAACTTGCTGGGGCTAAAGCTGTGGTTTCAGTCGATACAGGATTAAGTCATTTAACTGCGGCACTCGATCGCCCAAACATAACTTTATTTGGTCAAACCGATCCGAAATTAATAGGCGGTTATGGTAAAAATCAATTTAGTCTTGTCTCTCCAGATCAAAAAATGCAAACTATCTCAGCAACGAAGGTATATGAGCAATTAGCCCGTTTTTTGTAAAACAGGATAGAATTGAAATAACGTTATTGAAAAAGATTAAAGGAATCGAACTAATGAATAAATATTGTGAGCTCATTCGGGAAAAATATGCTCAAATCGGCAGTAATGAATTAGGCTATGTTGAAGATGCTTTAGGAGCCGTTATGTTGGTTTTAAATGAAGTTACAGCTGATAAACAAGTACCTACTGAACTTAGAGAGAAAGCTGCTTATGCAGCAGCTAACTTATTAATGAGTGACTATGACATTAAATAGCCGTTGGTAAATTGATAATAAAACGTGTCGATTTATCATCTGATTCTACATAAATTGATCCCTTATGGGTTTCAATAATGGATTTAACAATGGCTAGCCCAATACCTGCGCCGGAATTGTCATTACGATGGCGTGATTCATCGACACGATAGAATCGGTCAAAAAGATGTGGTAAATGTTTTTTATCAATTTTTTTGCCCGGATTAGAGATAATAATCTTAACCCGTTTTTCACTCATTTGACTTAACGTGATAGTTATGACCTCGTTATTCGGTGTATAACGAATCGCATTAGACAAAATATTACCAATTGCACGCCCTAACATCATTTTATCACCTTGTATGTGAGAACAGTGACCGTCGAGTTGGAAAGTAATATTTTTTTCATCGGTGAGAGGCTCAAAATAATCACACATCATCATAACCATGTTAGTAAGATCAATGTCAATCAAATTAGGCACAAGCTGGCGATTGTCTGCCTGCGCCAAAAATAACATATCAGAAATCATTTGTGACATTTTTTCATATTCTTCTAAATTAGAATATAAAATTTCACGGTACTCATTTGTCGTACGAGCGTTATTGAGTACAATTTGCGTTTGCGTGGTAAGATTAGTAATTGGTGTACGCATTTCATGTGCAATATCGGCAGTAAAATTATGCTGACGAGTAAAAACATCTTCCATACGATTAAGCATGTTATTAAATGCTCTGACCAAGCTTACATATTTAACCGGTACTGACGAGGTTGGAATACGATAATTTAAATTATTTAAACTAATTCTTTCAATCTTCTTGATTAAGCGATTGATTGGTTTTTGAGTATAGTAAATACTGATGAATGAACCGATTAATGCTAACACACAAGAAATAATAATTAGCAGACCTAATCCGTTTCTTAATCGATTAATAAATTCAAGTTGCACATCACGACGAACGGCAACAATCGTAGTGAATCGTTTACCGTCTTCCCCTATCACCCTTGATGCCGCAATCCGATAAGATGATTTATCTATCGTCTCAATAGAAGTACTGTCATTTTCAATAATCCGTTCTAACTCTTGTGATTTTAGTGCTATCGCTAAGTTGGGGCCTCGAGTGCGATAGACTATTTTCCCCATATCATCAATGATATAAACAAATAAGTGATGATGCCCGGTGAGAATTAGCAATAAATTTTGGATAAATTCATCACGATTATCATTCGGAGAATAATAAGTTAGTTCTCTTTCTATAGAGGTAATAACCGAATTTAATTCGGTCACATTTTGTCTGATTGAAAATTTTTCAAAAGACCGCTCGATCAAATAACTGAAACAATAAAGTAGTCCACATGTTATCAGACAAACAATAATGGGTAACCGAACGGAAATTAATTTACTCTGTTTCATCTAATACATCTATTTTATAACCCATTCCACGCACAGTATGAATAAGTTTAGGTTCGAATCCTGCATCTATTTTGTTACGTAACCGTCTTATGGCTACATCAATCACATTAGTATCGCTATCAAAATTCATATCCCAAACTTGTGAAGCAATTAACGATCGCGGTAACACTTCACCCGGATAACGTAAGAAGTATTCAAGTAATAAAAACTCTTTATTGGTGAGATCGATACGTTTATCTGAACGCGTCACTGTTCGCTTTGGCAAATCCATGACTAAATCAGCAATACTTAATTGATAATTGTTTACTTGCGGCACATTTCGTCTTAATAACGATTTAACTCTCGCTAATAATTCAGCGAATGAAAAAGGCTTCACTAAATAATCGTCGGCACCTAAATTTAATCCTTTAACTTTATCTTCAACACTTCCCATTGCTGTCAGCAATATAATTTGGGTGTCTTTACCCGCTTCACGCAATGACTGAACAATTTTCCAACCAACAATATCCGGTAACATTACATCCAGGATAATTAAATCATAATCTTCTGTCATTGCCCGATGATAGCCATCTAAACCATTTTTGGTTAGGTCAACAATAAAGCCTGATTCAATTAATCCTTGACGAAGGTATTCACCTGTTTTCTGTTCATCTTCAACAACTAACAATTTCATTTTAAATATTTCCTTTGCCAAAGTATCAGGTTATCTAACTTACATAATACTGTTCCTATGATATATGAAAAGTTCAAAAACATTCATGATATTTCCATGACTATTTTGTAATCTACTTGTCATTAATCCGTTTGAATGTGTTTGTTATAGTATCCACACAATGATTCATGAGGCTAGACATTATTGTTTCATTGTTTTATTTCCTTTCATCCATTCCTTGCAATTTAATGCAGCCCTAGTTTATCTAGGGTTTTTTTTTGCTTATAAATCACGATAAGCTCGAATTAATCTCTGAAACAATAAATGATTGACTTTAAAATCTCGGCATTCTAACAAAAATAACTGAATCTGAATATCAAATTCAGTTATTTTTATGCAAAACTACGCCTGTTTCGATGTGTTCTGTATAAGGAAACTGATCAAACAGAGCAAAATGTTTAATCGAGTGCGTTTCTGTCAGTTGCTGTAAATTTTCACACAATGTATGAGGGTTACAAGAAATATAAATAATGGTTTTATAACTTTTTAAATTATTTAATGTTTCTATGTCTAATCCTGCACGAGGAGGATCAACAAGTACCGTATCACACTGATAGTCATCTAAATTAATGCCTTTCAATCGATTAAATTCTCGTTCTTTTCTTATAGCTGACGTAAACTCTTCAGCCGATAATCGAGCAATAATCAGATTATTAATATGATTGACCGCAATATTATGTTGTGCCGAATAGACCGAAGCTTTGGCAATTTCAGTGGCTAATACCTTTCGGAAATTTCGAGCCAACGCAATTGAAAAATTACCATTTCCACAATAAAACTCTAGCAGGTCACCGGATAAACCTTGGGTGACCGAAGTAGCCCACTCAAGCATTTTAATATTGACGGCTGCATTAGGCTGCGTAAAACTATTTTCAACTTGCCGATAAATCAAATTGTTACCCATAACCGGTAAAACTTCATCAACATAATCAACATCAATAACAATTTTTTGATTACTTGCTCGACCGATAATATGGCAGTTAACACCTTGTTCGGCTAACTGTTGCTTTAATTTTTCAGCTTCTACCCGCCATTCATCGGATAATTTTTTATGATATAAAAGTGTAATAAGCAGTTCACCACTTAATGTCGAAAAATAATCGATTTGAAAAAGCATATGGCGAAGCAAATAATTAGGTTTTAAAAGTGGAATAATTTTTTGCATAGCATCATTAACAAGTGCTGTTGCAATCGGGAAATTTTCTACTTTTATTCGCTTTTTTGTATTTTTATCGTACATGATATGATAAAGGTCATCTTTATCATGCCATATTCTAAATTCTGCACGCATACGATAATGACTGATTGGAGACGAATAAACGGTTAAATCAGGTAGTGAAAAATGTGATAAAAGCGCTTTTAAATTCGTGACTTTATTTTCAAGCTGTTGTTGATATTTTTCGTTAGAGAAACATTCTGCCATTTTAATTATCAGATTATTAAAAAGTGGTTATAAAAAATTAGTCAATTTGATTTAATGCTATAGACTAAACAGAGATATAAAAATTGATTTTCGCTTAGTATATCACAATAGATTTTAGCCCCATTGTTTTATCTATGTTATCATAAACCACTATCAATGGTAAGCCTGATACCACCCAACGTTAACTTTAAGTCACTTGCCATCAAATTTGCATCATGAAATTCAATTTATGCAGTTGGTCAGAATTGACGTTTTTTTCTAAATGAATATTACATTCACTCAAATAAGTTATTTTCATTCATTGACATTAATTATCTGAGGATTTACTAAAATTAGCGCATTAAGCTTTCATTTGGTGGAAATGTTGGTATCACCATAGACAATCATTGGTGTGATAATATTGTAGTTATATTGATTGCCGTTATAATGTGTTTTAAATTTCTCGTTATAAAGGTCATTATGACAACGCAAACTTTTTCCGATTTACAAATAGATGATGTATTAATTAACAATCTCGAAGCCCAAAATATTATTACCCCTACCGTAATTCAAGCACAAACGATCCCTGTAGCTTTAGATGGCAAAGATATCTTAGGATCGGCACCAACCGGTACCGGTAAAACACTTGCTTTTTTAATCCCAGCCGTACAACATCTTTTAGACTTTCCGCGTCGAAAACCGGGGCCACCAAGAATTTTAATTTTAACGCCAACGCGTGAGCTTGCAATGCAAATTGCAGAACAGGCAAAAAACTTAACGCAATCAACGCATCTGAGTATTGCGACAATTACTGGTGGTGTCGCTTATATGAATCATGCAGAAGTATTTAGTAAAAATCAAGACATTGTCATTGCCACAACCGGACGACTATTGCAGTATATTAAAGAAGAAAACTTCGACTGCCGAGCGGTGGAAATGTTGATATTAGATGAAGCCGATCGCATGTTAGACATGGGCTTTTCACAAGATGTGGAAACAATTTCTGCCGAAACCCGTTGGCGCAAACAAACCTTACTTTTTTCAGCGACACTGGAAGGTGAAGGTTTATTCAATTTTGCCAGTCGAATTCTCGATCAGCCCGTTGAAATTAATGCGGCTCCGTCCCGTAAAGAGCGTAAAAAAATCATCCAATTTTATTATCGTGCTGATGATCTCAATCATAAAGTTGCTTTATTAACCCATCTTCTCAAGCAAGATGAATTTAAAAAAACAATTGTATTTGTTCGAAAACGTGAACGGGTACACGAACTGGTAACTTGGTTACATCAAGCAGGTATAAAAAGTTGTTATTTAGAAGGCGAGATGGTACAAGCAAAACGCAATGAAGCAATAAAAAGAATCAGTAACAACACCGTAAACGTCTTAGTGGCTACTGATGTGGCTGCTCGGGGAATCGATATTGATGATGTTACACACGTCATCAATTTTGATGCGCCAAAAACAGCAGATGTCTATCTACACCGTATTGGTCGTACTGCAAGAGCAGGTAAAAAAGGTACGGCTATCATGTTAGTTGAAGCGCATGACAATGATCTATTACTGAAAATTGAACGCTATATTCAAGAACCCATAAAATTGAGAACGATTGAAGGATTACGTCCTAAAACTAAAGCACCAAAACCGACTAGCAAGAAAAAACCGTCAAATAAATCAAAATTGAAGCGTGGTGCAAAAAAACAGGATGACACAGCAAAGAAAAAAGTTAAAGTCCGTTTACGTGACACCAAAAATAAAGGTAAACCTAAACACAAATTAAGCGAATCGAATAATTCAAAAGTTTGACATAGTCAGAGCTTATGAAAGCGATTGTTAATAACAACTTGGACAATTTTTATCAGTTGCTATAATACATTCCATCAAGGTTTACAATATTTTTGGTTTTATACAAGGAGAAACACATGACATTAGTCACGCGAAAAGCACCTGATTTTACTTCATCAGCAGTTTTAGGTTCTGGTGAAATTGTAAATAACTTTAATTTAGCTCAGCATATTCAAGGTAAATATGCCGTTGTATTCTTTTGGCCAATGGATTTTACTTTTGTTTGTCCATCAGAAATTATTGCTTTCGATCATCGTCTTGAAGAATTCAAAAAACGTGGTGTTGAAGTTATTGGTGTTTCAATGGACTCAGAATACGTTCATAACGCATGGCGAAACACTCCGCAAGATAAAGGTGGAATTGGCGAAGTTAAATTCCCAATTGTTGCCGATATCAAGCACACTATTATGCAAGCTTATGGTGTTGAACATCCTGAAGCAGGTGTAGCGCTTCGTGCATCATTCTTTATTGATAAAAATGGAATTGTTCGTCACGAGACTATCAATGATTTACCTATTGGGCGTAATATTGATGAAATGATCCGTATTGTTGATGCTTTCCAATTCCATGAAGAACACGGTGAAGTTTGCCCTGCACAATGGACTAAAGGTAAACAAGGTATGCAAGGCAATCCTAATGGTGTTGCAAGCTACTTAAAACAACACGCTAACGAACTTTAATATTCTACTCTATACTGAATAACTTATTGAAAAGATTAACTTTCAATTCAAGTTACTTTGTTAAACCGGAGATGTTCTCCGGTTTTTTTTATTCTTAATTGTTTTCTTAATTCCCTTTTTACTTTGAATTAATTCATTCAATAGTTTTGTTTACATTAACTAGAAGATGAAAAGATTGAAATGAATGTCTATTTAGATAAATTCTGTGACTTGAAACGGATCTTTTATCAATAAAAATACTTTATCAAATTGAGTTATCCAGTTGAAAATAGTTTGCGAACGATTAAAAACAATAATGGAAAATAATTTAACACTTCGTTTTACATTGTCATATGCAGTCCAACCACGCCAACAATAATAATGACCAATCCCAATAAACGCGGTAAATTTTTAGGCTCATTGAATAAAAACATATTGGCAAATACTGCTCCGGATGTGCCTAGTCCAACCCATACAGGGTAAACAATACTCAGTTCAAGATAATGAAGGGAGAAATAAAAAAGAACAAAAGAAACAAAAAATCCGCCCCAATATAAAACTAATCTTATTATTTTTTTTTGTTCAGCATAGAGCTTCAATCCTATTGCCCCTATCACTTCAAAAAATGATGCTGTTAATATTAAAAGCCATCCCATAATAAAATCCTCAATCTGATCTTTGTCGATTAACTATCTGTACGTTTAAGTTGCACAACGCCAATTATGATTAATGCTACAAAAAAGAGTTGCATCATTTTGATTTCTTTACCAAAAAGCACCATATCAATAATCGTTGCCCCAACGGCACCAACGCCGGAAAATATGGCATAAACAGTGCCTGTTGGAATGGTCTTACAGGCATTAGTTAAAAATGTAAAATCGACAATAATTAATGTGATAATAATCATCCAATGCCAATACTCCGTTGCAACACTAAATCCTAAAATCCAACATAATTCAAAAAAGCAGGTCAATATAACAAATCCCCACTCTTTATTAATGCTAAACATAGCTACCTCGCTGCTATCATTTTACTTATTGCTTGATTTTGCTTTTTCTACCGATGTTTATATCGTTGAAAAATAAGATGGTTCGCAAACATGAAGGTTTGCCACCGAAAGATCAACATGTTAATGCAGAAAAACTACGTGGTTTAAGATTAAACTAACTTAAGTCGCACTAAAACATTTTGATATATCATTACTAGTTTACTTAGCTTATTCTTATTCAATTCTATAATGAAGATACAAAATTGGCAAGGCTAACCCTGATTATTCGCTATATTTCAGTGTTTCATTAAAAAATTGAAGATAAGTTGATTGAAACGGTTTAAACAGATATGAATAAATGTTTAAGCACACAATTACACGTAAATTTACTTCCCTATATAAAAGGAAGTAAACTTCTAACGTAATGATTATAAAGACTGTAAATAGTTTGCTATATCTTCTATTGTCACCACAGGCAATTGATGCTTTTTAGCGAACTCAACCACTTGGGGCGCTCTTGCCATTGAACCATCATCATTCGTTAATTCGCAAATCACAGCGGCAGGTTTCAATCCAGCTAGCTTGACCAGATCAACCGATGCTTCGGTGTGTCCTCGACGAGCAAGTACTCCACCTTCTTTTGCTACCAGTGGAAAAACATGACCAGGATGATTTAAGTCACTGGGTTTAGCTTCATCGGCTACGGCAGCTTTAATCGTGGTAACGCGATCTGCCGCTGATACGCCAGTTGATACCCCCTTTGCCGCTTCAATTGAAATAGTAAAGGCAGTATGATTTTTACTGGTATTGTTTGCCACCATCATGGGAAGATTCAATTTTTCACATTGTTCTTTTGGCATACATAAGCAAACGATTCCACTTCCATAACGAATTGTCAGTGCCATTTGTTCTGTCGTTATGGTTTGCGCTGCCCAAATAATATCACCTTCATTTTCCCGATCTTCATCATCTAAAACTAACACGCCTTGCCCTGCTTGAATCGATGCAATCGCTTTTTTGACACGTTCTGATGGGGTTCCAAATTCATTTAAATTAAACTGATTCATGGTAAATACCTAGGTCCTTTTTTAATATATTTATTATTTTTCTAAATTATCTTGGTATTCCAAATTAATACTCATCAATCGTATTTTATGCATTGCCAAGCTAATTTAATTAAAAATAAACTTAATACCAGAATCAGGGCTGTGCTTGACCATAGTGATATTGCTAAAAAGTAAACTATGCAACTAATAGCAAATTAAGAAAAGATAAGCAACTCTCTTTTATCCAGACTTTCACTGTCGGCTTTGGAATTTCACCAAATCTGCTAGACCTTAATACCTATTAATCATCTTCAAATTCACTTCAAATCATTTTGCACAACAATGAAATTGATTTTAGCTATTTGAAATATTGACTGACTAAAATATTAAGCGCTCGTGGGCTATACCACCGGTGGGGACTTGCACCCCGCCCTGAGAATTTTGTTAGTAAACTAACACTCAACACTATAATATAAATCTAGTAAAAAGACACGGATATTTTGAAAGGAAAATATTGCCGCATTGTGCGGCAATATTCAGTTTTAATAAGATTTAATGCATGCGAGTTTCACGCAATCGACGACGTTCAGATTTACGCATCCATAACCACGAAATAAATCCAATGATGCCAACAATTAACAAAATAATTGTGGCAAGTGCATTAACTTGAGGATCCACACCTAAGCGAACTTTGGAGAAGATCAGTTTAGGTAATGTCATCGCACCTGGGCCGGTCACAAAATTAGCAATAACCACATCGTCAAGTGATAATGTGAATGCAAGCAACCACCCTGACACTAATGCCGGCGCAATCATTGGTAAAGTAATCACGAAAAAGACTTTTAATGGATTTGCGCCTAAATCTAATGCAGCTTCTTCAATGGATTTATCCAACTCTCGTAACCGTGCGCTAATAACGACGGTGACATAAGCTGTACAAAATGTAGTATGAGCCATCCAAATCGTGATCGCCCCCCGATCTTTTGGCCAACCCAGTACCTGCCCCATTCCTACAAAGAGCAATAGCAAAGCTAAACCCGTTATTACATCAGGCATAACCAAAGGTGCTGTTGTCATAAAAGAAAACAGATTTGACCCACGAAAACGTCTAAAACGGATAATGGCAAAAGCAGCTAAAGTACCAAGTACAATCGCAAATGTTGCTGCACAAGCTGCGATAGTTAAACTTAAACCAACCGCCTTGAGTAAAGTTTGATTATGAATCAATTCAACGTACCATTTGGTTGAAAATTCTGCCCAAACAGTCACCAAACGTGAACTATTAAATGAATAAACAATCAAAATAATCATTGGGATATATAAAAAAGAGAATACCGCCAATAATATAAGCCCTTTTAAACATCGGCAAGCTAACGCTAATGTAATAATTAACGTGACAATCAGACTAAAAACAAAACAGCCCACGTAAACACTGCCATTTGTAATAAGTTCAAATCCCGATGATGAAATTAAAAGCGTTAATATAAATGAACCGATCAACAATGACACAAAGACAATCAAAGCTGAACGTAGGATAATTGGTAAATTGTTCATCTATTTACCTCCCATTTGTCGATTTTGGAATTTGTTGAAATAATAAATCGGCACAATCAATATTAACAACATCACCGATGCAACCGCTGAAGCGGCAGGCCAATCATGATTATTAAAGAATTCTGTCCATAACTGAGTACCTATCATGATTCCTTCTGACGGCCCCAATAATTCAGGAATAACATATTCACCAACGGCAGGAATAAACACTAACATTCCCCCTGCAATTACTCCATTTTTTGTCAATGGTACAATGATTTGAAAGAAGGTTTTAATCGGTTTACAGCCTAAATCTAACGACGCTTCAATTAGCGTTGAATCAACTTTGATTAACGATGTATAAATCGGTAAAACGACAAAAGGCAAATAAGAATACACAATTCCTATATACACAGCGAAATAGGTTTTCATAATGATTAACGGCTGATCGATAACGCCTAACCACATTAAAAAATGATTCAAAAGCCCATTAGGATTTAAAATACCTATCCACGCATAAACACGAATCAAAAAGGATGTCCATGACGGTAAAATAATCAGTAAAAGCAAAATATTTCGCGTTGACGGTTTACATTGCGAAATAGCCCAAGCTAGTGGGTAACCAATTAAAATACATAATAAAGTTGATATTGCCGCAATTTTTAATGATTGCAAATAAGAATCAAAATAGATGGTATCACTCAATAAATTGAGATAATTACCGAAATTTAAAGTTATATTAAGCAATCCATCGTCAAAGCTAAATAAATCCGTATACGGCGGAACAGCGGATGCTATTTCGGAAAAACTGATTCTAAAAACAATTAAAAATGGTAATAAAAACAGTAGCAGCATCCATAAATATGGAATAGCAATGACTGTTAAACGACCATAAAGCGTCATCAAATCTGTATCATCAGGCTGTTTTTTAATTTTCTTAATTGCAAAATAAATAGCAACTAAACCAGCAGGTATAAATAGAATACTGCCAGCAATAATCATTCGATAAGCAAGTCTAGAAGGCTTGTAATTTGCTAAAAACAAACCAAAACATGACATTAAAAAACTTAATACTAATGCAGTAAATAGCGCATCTAAAAATAAGTTATCAAATGCATCTGTGGTGACAAAACGCCAATAAACACAGAGCAAGACAAATGCATTTAATACTACACTCCAAAAAATGGAACGCATCGTTATATCCTCTTTTGTTTATTCGGTAAGTACCACACAGCTATCAACTTCCCAACTTAGGTTAACTATATCTCCCCAAGTAGGCATTCCTTTTCGATAACGGTGCTCATTTTGTAGTTGTGCAATGATAATTTGCCCACTTGATAACTTAACATGATATATTGATAAATCACCTAAATAGGCAATTTCAACTACTTCACCTGTTGCAACGTTATAGCCGTCTTCTGGAATGTCGTCACATAATTTGATTTTTTCCGGACGAAGCGCAACTTGAATTGGCACGCCTTCAACCGCTGGTGAATCATAATCAACTTTTATTGGATGTTTTATCATTGGACAGCTAATAATCAATCCGTCTTCAAGTGTTTCTTGTAAAATACCATCAAACACATTTACCGATCCAATAAACTCAGCACTATAACGACTGTTTGGATGTTCATAAATTTCTTCAGGCTCACCAATTTGAACAAATTGACCTTTATTCATAATGGCAATACGACCAGCCATGGTCATGGCTTCTTCTTGATCATGGGTAACCATAACACAAGTTGCCCCTACTTGTTCTAAAATACTGACAACTTCAAGTTGCATACGATCACGCAGTTGCTTATCTAACGCTCCCATCGGTTCGTCAAGAAGCAATAATTTTGGACGTTTTGCTAAACTACGTGCTAACGCTACGCGTTGTCTTTGACCACCAGATAATTGATGTGGCTTACGTTTTCCAAATTGTTCCATATGCACAAGCGCAAGCATTTCTTCAACACGGTGTTTGATCTCTTTATTGTCTAATCTATCTTGCTTTAAACCAAAAGCAATATTTTGCTCAACCGTCATGTGAGGAAAGAGAGCATACGATTGAAACATCATATTGATTGGACGATTATAAGGCGGAACTTGCGACAAATCTTTACCATCTAAAATAATTTGCCCAGATGTTGGTTGTTCAAATCCTGCTAACATTCGTAATAGGGTCGATTTACCACTACCTGAAGCACCAAGCAAAGCAAAAATTTCACCGGTGTAGATAGTGAGATTAATATCATCAACAGCATAATAATCATCATTAAACACTTTGGTTAAATTTTTGATCTCCAATAATGGCGTAACCATCTTTTTTTTAGGCTGAACCTGAATTGTTGTTTTATTATTCACTCTTTTTTCCTCATAACAACAAGCCATAAAAAACGAAACGGAAAGATTAAATCAATCTCTCCGTCTATAATAAATAACACTTAATAATCAATTATTTGTTAAAACTTTATCGACCAGTTTTAAGTTTTGTCCATGTACGAGTAATCACGCGTTCAAGTTTAGGTTCTTTAACTTTTAATGTAAACAATTTTTCCATGACTTCAGGTGATGGATAAACCGCAGGATCGTTTTTAATTTCCGGTTTAACAAAATTGTCATTTGCGACTTTATTGGCACTCGCAAAATTAACATCATTCGTCACTTGTGCAGCGATTTCTGGCTTCATGATAAAGTTTAAAAATTCATGGGCTTCATCAACATTAGCCGCATCTTTTGGAATCGCAAAAGTATCAAAAAAGACTAACGCCCCTTCTTTAGGTATTTGATAACCAATATGGACACCATTTTTAGCCTCATTTGCGCGATCTCGTGCTTGCAAAATATCGCCAGACCAACCTAAAATGACACAAATATCACCATTAGCAAGGTCGGTTATATATTGAGATGAATGAAAATAACGAATATTCGGTCTTACTTTTGCTAAAAGATCATAAGCCGCACCAGTATAATCTTTGGCATCAGTGCTATTAGGATCTTTACCTAAATATTGTAACGCACTGGCAAAAATTTCAGTAGGCGCATCTAAAAATGCAACACCACAATCTTTAAGTTTTTCCATGTTTTCAGGTTTAAAGACTAAATCCCAACTATTAACTGGGGCATCTTCACCTAAACGCTCTTTGACTTTATCGATATTATAACCGATACCCGTTGTCATCCAGACATAAGGAATAGCATAAGTATTATCTGGGTCATGGGTCGCCATTAGTTTCATTAAGTTAGGATCAAGATTTTTCCAATTCGGTAATTTACTTTTATCTAATGGAAGATAAATACCTGACTTAATCTGTCTTGCTAAAAAGCTATCTGAAGGTGAAACAACATCAAAGCCGGAATGCCCCGCCATGAGTTTTCCTTCAAGTGCTTCATTAGAGTCATAAACATCATAAACAAGTTTAATTCCTGTTGATTTTTCAAAATCATTAATGGTTTCATGACCAATTTGACCTGCCCAATTATAAAAATGTACGACACGATCTTTAGCAATAGCAGATTGAGATAACGCTAGTGTGACACCAGCAAGAATTGAAAGAATTGTTTTACGTTGAGTAAACATGCTCACCACTTCTCCTCTAGTAATAGGGATATTACATGTTAAACACAAGCCCACTGAATCAAAACAATGGACCCCCAAATTTTACCAAAAACCTGTTAAAAAACATAGTCTGGCGAAACCGAGGTAAGCAAGCAAATTATTTATTATTATATTGATAAAAATAAATGGTTAGCTTTGCATTACGTGGCATAAAATACCTTTTTTTTCAAAGAAGTCTACATAAAATGTAAAATAACTTAAGATTTGAGATTGAGTGACGATATTTTGTTCACTCAACCCTTTTTAACGATACTAAAAATAGATAACGCCAATAGCGTCCTTTCCAATTTTATTCAGCTTTGGCTGGTAGAATTTTTGCATCAGGTTGCCAAACACGATACTTAATTTGGAAATCATTTGGTGCATAAATGACAATTGGTAAGCGACTATTATAGTCTAACCAACCCAAATTATGATGTAGAGTAACAAACTGATTTTTATTAGAACCTGTCGGGCAAGCCATCATGGTTGATAGAACACCGTTACCGGCTTCTACAACATAATAAGAATAACCCCAACCTTTTAATTCTTCCTCTTTAACTGTCCCTGCCAAACGTTGAGAATTACAATCAACATTCATTTCTTTGCCAATTAGTAATTCAATACGAGCATTATTCTCATCAGGCAATGCAGGTAGATTTATTGCAAAACGGGTGTAACCAGCTTTCGCTTCAGGATAAGGTGCAATGTCATTCACATTTTGCACTGTTTCTGGCAATTTAGTTTTTTCAGCACAAGCAAATAAAGATACGCCCATTAAGGCTACCAATATTATTTTTTTCATTTTTTTGTCTCCTGTAAAAATAGGTTCATTAATATTGCATGATATGCTTTTTAAATGATAATGCGTATAATAGCATTATATTTACTATTTACTATGGTTATAAAATGCCTAAAGAAAAAAATACTAATGATTTATTAAAATTAATTCTTAATCTGCTATTAATTGGATTATTTATCATCATTACTTATCGGATTGTTGAACCTTTTTTGTTTGGATTCTTCTGGGCGGTCATGGTCGTGATTGCAACTTGGCCACTTATGATCAAAATTCAAAACAAACTTTTCCATAAACGCTGGTTATCTTTGTTGGTTATGGCATTAATTTTAGCCTTTGTTTGTGTCATTCCTTTTCTTCTCATTATTAGTAGTGTAGCACAAAATGGACACTATCTGATTGAATGGGCAAAATCACTATCTCATCACGAGTTACCCACTCTTGATTGGCTAAATAGCATTCCTATGTTTGGTGAGGAATTACATCAAAAATGGTTAGAGCTGATCAAAACCGATGGTTCAGATTTAATGAGCAATGTTCAACCCTATATTGGCACTATGATTAAGTGGTTGATCGAGCAAGTAACTAATTTAGGTATTTTCATTTTCCATGCTGGTGTCATGATTATTTTTAGCCTGTTACTTTTCTTAAAAGGTGAAAGTATTACCAAATATGTTTATGTATTTGCTAATCGACTCTCTAAACAATATGGCGAAACAACCGTCACCTTAGCAGGCCAATCAATTCGTGCAGTCGCATTAGGCGTAGTGGTAACCGCCATTACTTTAGCTTTAATTGGTGGTTTAAGCTTTGTGTTAACGAATATGCCGTTAGCGGGTCTATTAACTCTAGTACTATTTATTTGTTGTGTTGCCCAAATTGGGCCAGTTGTCGTCATGCTAGGTTGTATAATTTGGCAATTTTGGAGTGGTCATACGGCTTCAGGTATTATCTTAATTGTCGTCGCAGTAATACTGACGACACTTGATAGTGTTATGCGTGCTTATTTAATCAAAAAAGGCGCTGATTTACCTTTTTTACTTATTCTATTTGGTGTTATTGGTGGATTACTTGGATTTGGTATTATGGGATTATTCATCGGGCCAGTCGTATTAGCCTTAACCTATAAAATTATTCAGACATGGGTTGATGAACAATCTTAAACAATTTATTATCATCCCGAAAATAAGGTTTTATAACGTTGTGACTAAACACATTAACAAATGTTGTATAAAAAGGAGAATTATTTTCTGATATAATTCGTATTACTCAACGATATGCGTCAGTTAAAATGATATAGAAATCATGCGAATACCATTTATAAAATATAATCACCAAAAACAGCTTGATGAATTAGCAAAAATTTCTCAACATGCCGATCAATACCGTATCATATATAATCCTACAGACTATCGGCTTGCTTTGCTTAATGCAATTAAACATGCCAAGGAACGCATCTATATTGTTGCGTTATATTTAGAGCAAGATGAAGCAGGAAAAGAATTTCTTAAAGAATTATATAATGTTAAGCAACAAAATCCCAATTTAGATATAAAAATCTTTGTCGATTGGCATCGAGCACAACGCGGTAGGATTGGTGAAGACAAAAGTCAAACTAATGCAAAATATTATTACCAATTAAAACAAGAAAATCCTCAAGTTGATATTCCTATTTATGGTGTGCCTGTTAATCGCCGTGAAGTGCTGGGCGTTCTTCACCTTAAAGGGTTTATTATCGATGATACCGTGATTTATAGCGGTGCAAGTATAAATAACGTCTATTTACATAAGCTGGATAAATATCGCTATGACCGCTACCACTTTATTACCAATAAAGTACTCGCCGATAGTATGGTGAACTATATTAATGACAATTTTTTACCTTTTAGCGGATTACAACGGCTGGATGGTGAAAACCATAAAACCAGAAAACAACTAAAAGCTGAGATTAAAGCCCTTCGTCAACATTTAATGAATGCAAAATATCATTATACGGGCGATGCCGATAATCAATCCCTTTCAGTATCCCCTATTTCAGGTTTAGGCCGTAATAACTCATTAAATAGAACGATACATCACCTAATTAATATCACTCAGCAAAAAATTATCTTTTGTACCCCTTATTTCAACTTACCTAATATTTTAGTTCGTGACATTATTCGCTTATTGCGCAAAGGTAAACAAGTAGAAATTATAATCGGTGACAAAATCGCCAATGATTTCTATATTCCAGAAGATAAACCTTTCAATATTTCAGGTGGGTTACCTTATTTATATGAAATTAACTTAAGAAAATTTATCGAACGACTGCAACCTTTTATTGATAAAGAACAACTCATTATTCGATTATGGAAAGATGGCGAACAAACTTATCACCTTAAAGGTATTTGGGTCGATAAAAAATGGGTATTAATTACGGGTAATAATCTTAACCCAAGGGCATGGCGATTAGATCTTGAAAATGGTATTTTAATTCATGATCCTAAACAAGAATTGCAAGATCAGTTTGATAAAGAACTTGATACAATCAGAGAAAAAACCACATTGGTGACACATTTTCAACAAATTCAAGCCAGCCAGTTTTACCCACCTCACGTACATAAGTTAATTAAAAGATTAACTCGCATACGTGTTGATCGGATTATAAAACGCTTATTATAAAACGAAAATAAATGATAAGCTGTTAGTAAATCGTCAACTAAAATAAGCTATAGAGAATAAAATTGACTAGTTATTAAAGATAGTAACAACTGTTCTTAGTCAAATTTCATCTCTATAGCTTTAAAAATTTAACGAAATAATATTTATTCAGGGCTATTTTTTTGCAAACTTAAAACCGTTCAGCATTTCAAGCACTAATTGAAAAAATATCAATCGCTCTAAGCACAATGCGTCTAAACGGCTGTTATCTTAGTATTTTTAGAAGCATAGCAATTATACAAAGAATATTGCTTGATTTTTCAACAATTAAACAATAACACAACCATTCATCACAGTATCTACAGGCTGACCATTAATATAAAAAAACCGTAACCGACAACATCACCAAGTCCAATCCAAGCAATACCAGCTCTAACAGTTAATGCTAGTCTATCTTGTATAACTTATTTTCGTAAAATGGTTTATCCCTGTGTATACAGGGATAAACCCTAATTATAACCTATTGTTTATTAATTAAAATAGCAAAGTGTAAAATTCTACCAACTTTTTTTGTTTTTTTAGGCGATCTGCTTTGTTAGCCATCTAAAATAGAATTAAATATTTATCATATAGTTAGTTATGTTCAAAATGCTATTTTAGGCATTTCATCTTTTTACAACTTTCTTGCGCACCAGCCTATTTTTGCCTACAGCCTGACTTGTCTTGTTT
>NZ_JBIDFH010000018.1:0-48885 GCF_046635745.1 Gilliamella sp. CG35 | reverse complement strand
ATAAATCATTAATCAAATGGTATTGCATAAGCAATAACCGATAAAAGTCAGAATAATGAATTTATTTCTGGCTCTTTTAATCTAGGTATAATTTCTTTATGTTTGGTTTAATCATCAATTGTTAAATTGCGTGTCGTTAAATCAAATGGTGTTAATTGATAGACATAATAGTTAAGCCAATTGCTGAACAATAAATAAGCGTGACTACGCCATGTAGCTTTAGGGGTTAAGTCTGGATTATTATGAGGAAAATAATTTTCTGGGATAGTTGGCTGAATGCCAGCTTTAAGATCACGGAAATATTCATTGGCTAAAGTAAATGAGTCATATTCAGGATGCCCGGTAACAAATGCCATCCGTTTATCTGCTGTTGCCATTAAATAAGGGCCGGTAATATCAGAATCTGCCAGTATTGAAAGATCGGTATAATTTTTTATTTTTTCAATCGGAAAATCTGCATACCTTGAATGAGGTGCTAAAAAAGAGTCATCGAATCCTCGGGTTAAAATGGCATTAGGTTGCAAAATCTGATGCTGATAAACCCCAGATAATTTATGTGATCGTGTAAATTTTGGTAAATCATAAAGTACATTCAATGCGGCTTGTACTGCCCAACACACAAACATGGTTGAGGTGACATGTTCTTTTGCCCATGTGATAATTTCAACTAATTTTGACCAATAGACTACATCCGTAAAGGCCACTTTTCCTAACGGTGCGCCAGTGATAATAAGCCCATCAAAATTTTGTTCACGTATATCGTCAAAATCACAATAGAAACTATTTAAATGCTCGACTGGTGTATTTTTCGATTCACGCTGATCAATACGTAATAGTTGAATATCGACTTGTAATGAGGAGTTAGAAAGTAGTCGTAAAAATTGGTTTTCTGTCTCTATTTTTTTAGGCATAAGATTAAGAAAGAGCAGTTTTAGCGGACGAATTTCTTGTGTATTTGCACGAGAAGATGTCATGATAAAAATATTTTCTTTACGAAGTACATCAACGGCTGGTAATGAATCAGGAATACAAATAGGCATAGCAAAAACTCCTAATAATCAACAATCTTTTAAAACTTAAAATAGACGTCTAGAAATCTGTATAGCTAAATATAAGATGTTTTAGATTATTTGTCGAGGTTTTTATTTTGATTAGCTAAATCCAATATCTCAAATAAAATCATGATACTACTATAAAAGAATAACGTTAAATTCGCATTGGTTTTTTTTAGATTGGATAATTAACAACAGTAAGGAAACAGTTAAAAAGCCCGTGTATCGGTGCGCCATGAGTCAGCGGTTAACGCTTCGCCAAAATAGCTATTAACGAGTTTTTGCGTGATATCACTAAGTGGCGAGGCTAACACTTCGGCGGTATTCCCGTATTCAACAAGTTCGCCTTTGTGCATCACTAAGATTTGATCACTAATATGCTTCATCATCCCTATATCTTGAGTCACATAAATATAAGAGATGTTATGCTCGGCTTGTAATGACAACATCAAATTAACAATCTGTGAACGCATCGAGATATCTAATGCGGCTAACGCTTCGTCTAAAATAATAACTTTCGGTTTTAGAATTAATGCTCTCGCTAGGGCGACCCGTTGTTTTTGCCCCGATGCCATCACCGCTGGATAATAAGAAGCATGTTCAGGCAGTAACCCAACTTGCTTTAATACGTCGCTTATCATTTTTTCACGTTCAAACGCATCGTAATGTGTATTGTGTTTGAGTGGAATTTCAAGCAATTGACCAATGCGAAGTCTTGGATCAAAAGAGCTTTCAACATGTTGAAAAATCATGCGAATAAGTTGACAACGGTAACTATAATCGCCGTATTCGACTTTTGTGCCATCAATCCAAATATCACCACTATCCGGTTTGACCATTCCAACTAACATTTTAGCTAATGTTGATTTGCCCGATCCATTCTGACCAATAATTGCCAAGGTTTTTCCTTCATTGATCGAAAAAGATATTGGTTTAACAGCATCAATGTATAGATGCCCCAAAAATCCTTTAGGAATTTTAAATTGCTTTGACAAATTACGCACTTTTAAAATTGGGTTCATGGTTTAGTCCTGGTATTGATACTTTTACTCATCAGTATTTAAAGGAAAATGACAAGCAACAAAGTGATCTTTAATTTGGATTAATTCGGGTGCTTGAATACATTTTTTTTGTGCATAAGGACAACGTGGGCCCAATCGACAGCCAATAGGTAAATGTTCAAGTGACGGAATAACACCCGGTAAGGTATTTAATGGGCTTTTATGTGGCATTGCCTTACCAAAATCTGGAATGGCGTAAATGAGCGCCTGTGTATAAGGGTGATAAGGCGATTTAATTAAATCTTCGCTATCCGCCACTTCAACCGTCTGTCCACAATACAATACATTAATTCGATCTGTCCACCTTGTAATCATTTGTAAATCATGACTGATAAGTAAAATCGTGGTGCCCATATTTTGATTCATGCTAGCCAGTAGCCTAAAAATTTGGGCTTCTGTCGTGGCTTCCATGGCATTAGTCGGCTCATCGGCAATGAGTAATTTAGGTTGATTGGCCAATGCAATGGCTATCATGACTTTTTGACATTCACCTTCCGTCAGTTCAAACGGATAAGACTTTAATATTTCTTTATGCTCTTTGATTCCAACCCGATGCAATAGTTCAATCGCACGATTTTTACGCCAAAATAGCCGTTGCCACCAATGACCTTTAAAGGTGCGTCTAGGTATTGCCTCGATCAGTTGTTGCCCAATTTTCATTGATGGATCTAAACATGATTGTGGTTCTTGGAATATCATGGAAATATTCGCACTAATAACTTTACGGCGTTGTTTAGGCGTAAGTTTTAATAAATCAATATTATTAAAATGAAAGCGATCTGCCGAAATTTTCCAATTGTGATTGGTGATCCCTAAAATCGCTTTGGCAATTAAGCTTTTACCAGAACCGGATTCGCCTACTAATCCTCGAATTTCACCTTCTGATAATCTAAGGTTAACCCTGTCGATAGCACGTAACAGACCGTCAGGAGTAATAAACTCAATCGTTAAATTACGAATATCTAACAATGCCATGATTAATGCCCTGCTCGTCGACCATTTAATCCAAAGTTTAATAAATAAACAAAGATAATGGTAGCTGAAACCGCAATTCCGGGGGATAAAAAGGCTAAATAATTGGTACCAATAATGTCTTTCATTTTAAACATCATCATCCCTAAATCGGGTCTGGAGGTATCGTTAGCAAATCCTAAAAAGGTGATGCTGGTAATGGCTAAGATAATTGAACTAAATAACGATACAATTTCAGTTAAATAGACCGGCAGAATATTAGGCAAAATATAGTGATTTAAAATCGTTATTTTGGATAAACCATCAAGCCGATAAGCCGTGATATAAGTTTTATTCCACTCCTTAATCACTCGTTGATGGATATTGTATATAAATCGTGGTGAATAAGATAACCCAATGATTAACAACATATTGGTTATGTCATCTTCAAATAACATACTGACAACGATAACCCCCAATAAAGGTGGTACGACCATAAAAAATCGGAAAATCAATAAAATAAAAGATCGTAGAAATGGAATAAAGAACATTAAATAATTAATTAATCCTGCAATCACAACAACATAAAATACCGCTTTTAGTGTCATCGATAAGGTTGAGCGATAACCAATTAATAAGTAATCAAAAATATCTTGTCCTTTAGCATTGGTGCCTAAAATGTGATTAATATCGCCATTCATAAACCATGCTGGCGGTAAGGAACTTGCATAAATAGGATCTAAATGGGCATGAAAAAACCACTTTGTTGAAACAGCAACAAAGACAATTGCCACAATGCCATAAAAGCCAACAATTGAATAAAGATTACTATGTAGCTTATTAAAACACAATGCCACGCTATTTAATAACCTTGTTACCTTAGACATGATGTTCCTTATGACGTAATGGATAAATAGCCACAGCGGTAATTTCGCCCAATAGTGTTAAAAAGCTTATCACCGTTCCACAAGCAAAAATAGCAATTGAGATAATGAAATAATTATGATGATGATAAGCACCCATGACCCATTGCCCTAATCCAACACGGTTAAATAATATTCCGACAATCATTGTTGAAAACAACAATGTAGTCGTATTATAAGTCAATTGAGGAATAGTTGCTGGAATGGTATTGGGCAATAAATGTCGACGTAAAATTTTTAAAGGTGACCTTTCTCGAATTGCAGCCATTTTTATGTAGTTCTGGCGTGAGGTATTTTTGACATTTTGGCTAATAAGCTGAATAGTTATAATGCTAGGCTGTATCGCAAGAATGATTATCGGAAGTTTTAAATATTGAAACTGCTCAATCAATAAATCTATTTTATTCTGTTTGTCAGACAGTAAAATCTCTAATAACGATGTACCAATAGCGGAGGAAGAGGTATCAAAATGTATTGATACAGACCAATTTGGAGAGACCCAAAACATAACAATCACAATTAGCATCACAATAGGACATGAATATAGTAATAAGCACCCTAACCGAATTGTGCTATTTAACCAATTAATATTACTTAGCCCTAAAAAGATACCCAACGGTAAACCAACAATTAGTGCTACCGCTAAGGCTAGAATACACAGTTCAATCGTCGCAGATAAAGTATAAAGAAACGAGACCTTTTCCCCTGAGGTTAATGTAAATTGTCCTTGCAATAATTGCCTAAAGAAAGAACTGTAAGCATCAACAATATGAAGATGATTAAACATAGAATGGGGCGAAAAATAGACAAGGCAAAAGCTGATCTGAGCCAAAATGCAGATAATTAATACAAAAGTGACTATTTTTTTCAAAATATAAATAATCATGTTTATCTTATCGCTTTTATTTGTCTAAGTAGGAACAGAAGTGGTCTGATGACCACCCTGTTTATAAATATCAGTTTTGAAACTATTATTCTGAAGGATAGGAAGGTTTACTTGCTTTAGCAAAGGCATGGTTTTGAGAGCTTAAACCGCCCGCTTCTCCTTTCCCTTCAAAGTGATAGTCTGATTCTTCCCGTAGTTTGAAACCAATTTCAGAATCTACATACTCTGGTGCAGGGGCTTTAGTCATTACTGACGAAGCGTGACCCGTAGCTTGAGACACATCAGTATTCACATCGTTATCATGACTTTCTTGTTCACTGTCTTTTGCAGCATCATGAACTTGAGTTGATGCAGAATTGATGGATACATCATTCAAATCAGCTGTGTCAATTGTCGGTTCAGAACGGGCTTCTGTCACTTCATTTTTAACGATAACAGGTAATAAAAGTGAAGGAATAACAGGAACCACATTACTTGGTTCATCTTGTGTGATTTGACTATAATCAATCGCAACCCGACCTAATGCCAATTCAAGAGATGCAGCAGCAAATTGTAACGGCATAGGTGATTTTTTAAGATCGCCACTTCGTACCCGTCGTTTATTACGTTGTCCATTCATACGTAGATGTCTGGAAGTGCGTCGTTGACGTTTTGGTTGTGACTCTAAAACAGGTGTTGTCTCAGCCTGTTCAGGCACTATCACCGGTAATAATAACGATGGAATAACAACACGCTCTTCATTGACTTGAATCGGTGCTTCACTATTTTTCACACGTACGCTTTTTGTCAATGAACGTTGTTGACGTCTTGGTTTCACTTCTTTTTGTTTCGGTGTGACCACTTCATTACTATTCGCTGTTTTTTCAGCTTTAGTAGCGTTTACCGTCGCCGAATGACTATTATTTTGCTTAGTACGACGACTGTTACTACGAGTTGTCTCTTTCACATCTTCTGTTGCTGCGCTGCTATTAGCATTTGCACCATTGCCATTACGACTATTACGCTGACGGCGACTATTCGATCGATTATTTTCACGTCTTTTAGTCGGTTTTGGTTTAACTTCTGGTTCAGGTTCACTTTTTTCAGCAACAAATAATTTGCGTAACTTACTAAATAATCCACTAAACAAGCCCCCAGATTTTTCAACTTTAGGCTCGCTCTTTTCTTTCGATGTCGTGTTCGCTTCGACTTTTGGCCCTGATAATACCGCTTGTTCAACGATGATTTCAGCCGCTGCGTCTTCTTCCTCTTCTTCCAATTCTCGGATTAATTTCGGTAAGTTATAACTCAGTACATCAGTCTCTTCGCCAACACGTTTACGAATCACTTTATAAAGTGGCGTTTCCATCTCTTCATCACCCACAATGACAATTTTTACATCAGGGTGCATTCTTTCGATATTATTAATCGCGCGACGTTTTTCATTTAATAAATAGCTGGCAATTGGCACTGGCACGATAACATCAATTTGGACAGTGTTATCTTTCATCGCTTCTTCTTGAATTAATCGAAGAATAGAAAGCGATAATGAATTATTATCACGAATCGTTCCCGTTCCTTGACAACGTGGACAAATGTGATGAGTCGCTTCACGCAAAGACGGACTTAATCGTTGGCGTGACATTTCAAGTAGACCAAATCGAGAAATTCGTGTTGTTTGAATACGTGCTCGGTCTGTTTTCATCGCCTCTTTTAAGCGATTTTCAACTTCACGTTGGTTACGAATTGGTGTCATATCGATAAAATCGATAACAATTAGACCACCTAAGTCACGTAAACGTAGTTGACGAGCAATTTCTTCAGCGGCCTCAAGATTAGTGTTAAAGGCTGTTTCTTCAATGTCACTGCCCCGTATCGATTTAGCGGAGTTAATATCGATTGCTGTTAATGCTTCGGTCGCATCAATTACAATAGAACCGCCGGAAGGTAAACGCACTTCACGTTGAAACGCAGATTCAATTTGACCTTCAATTTGAAAATGGTTGAATAGAGGTACATCCCCCTCATAAAGTTTTAGTCGATTAACGTATTCAACACGCCCCAAATCAACTAATCGTTTTTTAGCGATCTCAAGGACTTTCGGATTATCGATTAATATATCACCCACATCATCACGTAAATAATCACGAAATGCTCGGGTAATAATATCACTTTCCTTGTGGATTAAACTTGGTGCTGGATGATTCTTAGCTTCATTTTGAATCGCTGCCCAATAATTGACTAACGCATCTAAATCTTGTTGTAACTCTTCTTGGCTTTTACCAACACCCGCCGTTCTGGCAATTACGCCCATGCCTTTAGGCTTTTCAATAGCGTCAATAATACGTTTTAAATCTGCACGATCTTCACCTTCAATTCGGCGAGACACACCACCAGCACGTGGATCATTGGGCATTAAAACTAAATAACTACCGGCAAGACTAATATAAGTCGTTAACGCAGCACCTTTTTTGCCTCGAATCTCTTTTTCAATTTGAATGAGAACTTCTTGACCTTCTTCAAGATGTTTAATGGTGCGACGACCGGTCATATTGGATGGAAAATAACTATCGGCAATCTCTTTTAATGGTAAAAAACCATCTCGCTCTCCACCATATGAAACAAAAGCCGCCTCTAAACTTGGATTGATTTTAGTAATTTTACCTTTATAGATATTGGCCTTTTTCTGCTCATGCCCAAGACTTTCGATATCTAAATCATATAAGCGTTGGCCATCAACAAGCGCAACTCGCAGCTCTTCTTGCTGGGTTGCATTGATTAGCATTCTTTTCATTATTCTACACTCTTCATTAATCTTAATTAATTGTAGGTAGAATCGTATTATTGATAAATGCTTATTTTTTAACAATGATAAAAAAAGTACTTAATTCGATATTTCTATACAGTGTGCATTATTTTATTTGTGTTATTTTTGTTATTATTTTATGTGACACCGATTTCACATTGACTACATTAAAATAATATTTTAGGGGGATAACCGCTAAATTCAAAAGTACAAATGACACGCCGAATTATTCCTAAATATATAATTTATTGATATTATTTCAATGGTTAATTTGCAAACCTTCATTTTATTGGTTTTAGCAAATAAACTAAATCTTTATATGATTGTTTAAAATAAACATATTATCTAATTATCTTGATTCTACTTACGCTATTTTGTTTTGACAAACTGTAATGTCTAACGCCATTGCTGCATTACAAGGATAAAAATATCCCCCCTTATTATTCACGTTTCGGCAAAGGATAGCAAGAAAATTAAACTTCATATTTCATCGATAGTTAGATTAATATTTTGAGTTATTTACAAATAATATTTATCATTTCAATAAAATCATATTAGATATATTAAAAATTTATATTAACAACACTAAAAAGCCAAAATTGCTTTACAATTTTTTCTCATTTTTAGAAAACAAAAAATGGGCACTTACTTAGTAGTACCTAAAGGTAAGTTAATTTGTATAATAATGGACGAAATATAAAATAAATTCAAAAAAGAGATTTAACTTATTTATGAAATCACCCGAAAAAACAGCCTTACTTGATTTTACTTCTCGTTGGATGACTCAATTTGATTATGCCCCTAAAAGTGAAGAATTACATGCCATTCCTTCACCTTGTATACTAAAAACAGCGCAACTTGCAGTATATTGGCAACCTTTTTTATTAGAGCCGGCAAGAGATCTAACTATTGTCGAACAAGTCGTTAACATCAATCTGTGTCAAAGTGCTCATGTTTTTTATGGCACACAATATGCCGGAAATATAAGCGCAAACTTTGCTGATACTCATTTAGTATTACTACAAGCATGGAATGATGACGATTTCTCAAATTTAGAGCAGAACTTAATTGCCCATTTGTCGCAACAAAAAAGATTAAAACGAATACCAACTATTTTTATTGCCTCTACCGATGAAAGTACCGAAATTATCGCCATAAATAATTTAACTGGCGAAGTGGTTAAAGAAGATCTCATTAGTGGAGAACTGACGATATTAGCTGAAAATTTAACATCTTTTTTTAATAATCTTTCAATTTAATGTAAAAAAATAATTCATAAAAATTAACAAGATTATCGTCTAAACATTTATTCACAAATTGTCTGTATCGAAATTGTGTATTATAAAATATTATGTATATAATGCGATGAAAGTGATTAGACGAAATAGGTGAATTATGTTTGAAAGTTTAACAGCAGCACCGGCCGACCCGATACTTGGATTAGCCGATCTTTATAATAAAGATGAACGCACCAGTAAGATTAATTTAAGTGTCGGTGTCTATAAAGATGAAACCACCCAAACACCTATTTTAGAAAGCGTCAAAAAAGCCGAACAATTTTTATTAAATAACGAAACCACAAAAAGTTACTTAACCATTGACGGAATTAAAGAATTTAATATCGCCACACAAATCTTATTATTTGGTAACGAAAATGAACGAGCCAAAACGGCACAAGCACCAGGAGGCACCGGCGCTTTACGAATCATGGCCGATTTTTTAGCTCGCCGAACCAAAGTAAAACGTATTTGGGTCAGTAATCCTTCATGGCCAAATCATCGAAGTGTCTTCCAAACTGCTGGTCTTGAAGTGCGAGAATACCGTTATTATGATGCACAAACCCATAGCTTAGACTTTGATGGACTGATGCAAGATTTAAGTAAAATTGCAGCAGGTGAGGCGGTACTTTTTCACGGTTGCTGTCACAATCCAACCGGTATCGATCCAACTCCTGAACAATGGCAAGCCATTTCAGATTTAGCCCTAAAAAATGGTTGGTTACCGTTGTTTGATTTAGCTTATCAAGGATTGGGTCAAGGTATAGAAGAAGATGTGTATGGATTACGACTATTCACCGATCATCACCCAGAATTATTAATTGCTAGCTCATACTCTAAAAACTTTGGGCTATATAATGAACGAGTTGGTGCTTTTACCTTAATCGCTGCTGATACGGAGATTGCGGATCGGGCTTTTAGCCAAGTTAAAACCATTATTCGTGCCAATTATTCTAATCCACCCGCTCACGGCGCCAAAATTGTATCTTATATTTTAAATAACAAGGAATTAAAAGAAGAGTGGATCGATGAATTGACAAGTATGCGTCAACGTATTCATCGTATGCGCCAATTATTTGTCAAAACATTACAAGATAAAGGTGCAAATCAAGATTTTAGCTTCATCGCTAAACAAAACGGCATGTTTTCTTTCAGTGGATTAACAGAACAACAAGTACTGAAACTGCGTAACGACTACGGTATTTACATTGTGAACTCGGGAAGAATCAATGTCGCTGGCATGACCCTTGATAATATGTCACGCCTGTGTGAATCGATAGTTGAGGTGTTATAAGCCTATTTTATGAAGTCAATTTTTAGGCATTATTGTTGATTAACTGTTGTGTTACTTTGATAATGACAGCATGAGGGATTGATAATCAATCCCTCTGCATATTAAGGATATCACGACTTATCTGGTAAATTTTTTAAATAATAAACAGGCAAATACAATATCTAACACACACAGTGAAATCAGCACTAAAAACGAGCCTAAAACACCGCTTGAATCTAATCCTAAACTAAACAGATACGGATAGCCAAACACGCCAATAAAGTAGCTTAAACTAAAAATAGTTAAATAGATACTTCGCTTTTCAGCATCGATATCTTTAACCATTTGAGTTTGAATTAACGGATAAACCAAACCATAACTTATGCCTAATAATGACGACGGTACAATATAAAAAATATTATTTGTCGTAACCAAAAACAGACACAAAGCGATCAACATAATGAATAACAAGCCGATCATGGCTAACTGCTGTGACAGTTTTAAAATAAATTTAGCCAGATAGAATCGGGCAAATAATAATGAAAAAGTATAAGAAATATAAAATATCGAAAAGTTTAAATTCTTCTCTTTCGCAAACACAAATTGAAAGTTCATCATTGAAATGTAAATACAGGCGCCTAAAAAAACCATTATCAACGGAATGACCGCATTTGAAGTAACAATGGTTTTCATTACTGGCAAAATCGATAATTTACTGCTATTTTGCTCATTGGATAAGGTTACATTAAAAAATATCCCACCGGCTAACAAACTCAACAACACAGCAAACATAAACATATATTCAATAGCAATATTATAATCGAGCAGTGTTTTGACTATCACTGGCGATAATCCGGCACCTAACATATTAAATGCCGAAATAAACATAAAATGACGACTTAATTCGGCAGTATTACTGGTTGACGACACCATAATCGGCCCCAACGTATAAATAATCCCCCACCCTGCACCAAGCAACAAACCTGCAATATAAAGAAAAACACCACCTGTATACAAAATCAATGCGATAGCAAAGGCATAAATTAACGCCCCCATTGCAGCAATAACATTAGTAGAAACAGATTTCAACACATAAGGAATCGACAAAATCGACGCCACCACCCCAATGATCCCCATTGAAATAATTTCACTCGACATCACCAACGAAAGCTTTAAAGTGTCGGTTAAAAATAACGGCAGCGTTAACATCACGCCATACGCAAAAGAGGTCAAAAAAGAGCCTAAGCAGACTAATTTAAATAATTTATTATTCATCACTATTTATTCCTTTTTATTAAGCAGGCTCACGTTGTCCCCACGATGATAACATTAAAGAAATCAAGTATCGTGCATAATACGAATAAAAAATAAGAAATTTTGAAAAAATTCCCCTAGTTGAGTCTATTCATCAAAACGAAATAAACATTCAACAATTAACTTCTTCAATCGCCTGTGATCAAAACCCAACAACCTTAATTCTTTTTAGTTATATCCATAGTCCAAGAGGATATTAGACGCTGTTTGAATAATCTTTAATAATTGAATAATAAAACATTAATTAATCTTTGAGGATATTTCGGTGGCGTCACATGTTATTGATTATTTGATTTTAGGTAATAATTTTAGTACCAGTGAAATGCGAGCAATTTGGTCAGAACAAAATCGCTTAGAAAAGCAAGTTGATGTAGAAGTCGCACTAGCAAAAGCACAAGGAGAACTAGGTGTCATTCCTTGCGATGCTGCTGATGCAATCGTTGCTAAAGCCGATGCTTCGAAACTGTCCATTGAACAAATTGCCAAACAAGCTGCAGAAGCCAAGCACTCTTTAATGTCAACGATCAATGCGCTACAAGATCAAGTTGGCGATGCTGGTCAATTTATTCATTATGGTGCAACCACGCAAGATATTGTCGATACGGCAACCGTTTTACAACTTAAGCAATCATTTGCCATTATTGAACGTGATACCAAACTGGTGGCATGTGAATTAAAAAAGTTAGCTAAACAGTATCAATATTTACCTATGGTTGGACGTACTCATGGTATGCAGGCACTTCCTACTACTTTTGGGTTTAAACTTGCCGTTTGGTTAGATGAGTTTGTTCGCCATTTACAACGGCTAAGTGAAATTAAACAGCGGGTTTTAGTGGGTAATATCAGTGGTGCAATTTGTACTTATGCCGCCATGGGCAAATTAGGGGTACAAGTTGAAGCCAGAACATTAACTTTATTAGACCTCAATACACCCAACATTGGTTGGCAAGCTGCACGTGATCGGTTTTCCGAATATGCATCCGTCATTGCATTAATCAGTGGAACGCTGGGTAAAATGGGTAATGAGTTTTATAATTTAATGCGCACTGAAATTAACGAAGTTGAAGAGCCCTTTTCTGACGGAAAAATCGGTTCAACCACTATGCCTCATAAACGAAATCCAGCCGCATTAGAAGGCTTAGCTAGCTTAACCGCACCATTATTAAAAAGTGTCGCTTTAATTCATGAATCCATGAAAGTTGAACATGAGCGAGACGCCATGAGTTGGCGAGCCGAGTGGATAGCTCTTCCTGAAATTAATCTCTACCTTTCTTCACAACTACAAACGGCATTAGCTGTACTGCAAGGGTTAAAAGTCAATGCTGAACGCATGTTAACTAACTTAACCTTACAAAATGGTTTACTGCTGTCTGAAAAAGTGATGTTTGAAATAGGCAAGCGATTAGGCAAACAGACCGCTCATCGTTTGGTTTATCAAAGCGCCATGCAAGCTTTTGAGCAAAATAAAACCTTTAAAGCAGTGTTATTAGCTGATCCTATCTTGAATAAAGAGTTTACCGAAGATGAACTCGATAGTTGGTTAGAACCCGTTAATTATGTTGGTTTAGCACCTGAAAAAGTGGAACAAGTAATCCGGTATGCTGATCAAAGTGGAGTCTTAGTATGACGTTCCGCCTAATGACGCAAAATGATATCCCAGCTTATCAAACGCTATTGCATAATGCTTATCAAGCAACCCTACAACTTGGTATCCATTTTGCTGCTGCGACAGTTAATCAAAAACAAATTGCCGATCATATTGAATCAAATGCTGTTTATCTCTATGAAAAACAGGGTAAATTAATTTCAACATTAACGATTCGTTTTCCATGGGGCAATAATCCCGGGCCTTATGGATTACCGCATTTAGGTTGGTTTGCCACTGACCCACAATATAAAGGTCAAGGCTACGGTCATGCGTTATGGGATTTTGTTGAACAACAAATCTTAATTAAACAATTAAGACTTCCTGCGGCGACATTAGGAACAGCCGCAAATCATCCATGGTTAGCCACACTTTACATCAACAAAGGTTATAAACCTATTGGGCAAGCCGATTTAACCCCTGATCACACCACACTCTATTTTGAAAAAATTTTTAATTATAAAAACTACACTGAATGGAAAAAAAGGAATCACAAACAATGAAAACAATCAGAACTATTTTCTCTGCGATACTACTCGCCAGTTTAACATTATTATTCGGATGCGATACAAATAGCCAAGATTCGACCACAAAGCAGCCGATCATAAGAGTCGGTTCAACCGGTCAAAGTTATCCAAATGGATATAAACAACAAGATAAATTAATCGGATTTGATGTTGAACTGACAGAAGCCATTGCCAATGAACTGGGTTATCAAGTCGAATGGGTGGTCGCTGAATTTGGAGGATTAATGGGACAGTTTGATTCTGGACGTTTAGATACCATTGCCAATGCCGTTGCAATCACACCTGCTCGCCAAGCTAAGTATGATTTTTCTCAGCCATATAGTTTTTACGGTAGCCAGATCGTTACCCATCAAGAAAATAACGATATTAATACGTTATCTGATTTTAAAGGTAAAACCATTGCTGGCGTGTTAGGTTCAAATCATATCAATAATTTGAAAAAAGCCTTTCCAAATAATGAAGTGACGATTAAAACTTACGAAACCCGTGACGGAGCCATGTATGATACCGAATATCAACGGGTTGAAGGTTATGTTAATTCAAAACCCATCTTACTGGCTGAAATCAAACGTAAAAATCTTCCATTTAAATTAGTGGGCGAGCCAATAACGATTGAGCAAGTTGCTTTTCCATTTAGTAAAGATGAAAAAGGTCAAGCATTGCGTCAAAAGTTTAATCAAGCTTTGGACAAGTTACGCAATAACGGCACGTTAAAAAATCTTTCGATTAAATATTTTGGTGAAGATATTACCTCATGAACTTTAATGTAAACTATTTTTTAAGTGTGTTTCCTCAGATATTACCGTATCTACCGGTCACACTTTTTATTGCAGTTGTGTCAATTTTATTTGCTATGGTGTTAGGTTTGACTATCGCATTGTTACGTAACAATAAAATCATCATTGTTGACGCAATTTTTTCGCTGTTTATTTCGCTATTTCGTGGGATTCCCTCGGTCGTATTGCTCTTTATTATTTATTACGGTTTACCGCAGATCTTTCCTGTATTAAAGCACATGGGAGCAACAACCGCCGCTATTGTCTGCTTTAGCTTAAAATATTCTGCTTATCTAGCCGAAATTTTCCGTGCTGGTCTGGCGTCAGTCGACCCAGGACAAAAAGAGGCAGGACTAACCTCGGGACTAAGTACGATTCAGGTTTACCGAAACATTATTTTGCCACAAGCATTGGTCAATGCTTTGCCTAATACCGGTAACATGTTTATTTCATTACTCAAAGACTCGTCTGTCGCTTTTTTTGTTGGCGTACAAGAACTGCTAGCAGCAGGCAAAATGCTAACGGCGAGCTCCTTTCTCTATTTTGAAACCTATTTAGCGGTCGGCATTGTTTATTGGCTAACGGTTGTTGCTTATTCATGGATACAAAAACAGTTAGAACGTAAATTAAGCAAACCGTATTACCGTTAAGGAGCAAGCTCATGATTTCTGTATCACATCTGTCTAAACGGTTTGGTCATCATCAAGTATTAAAAGAGATAAACCTTCATGTAAAACAAGGTGAAGTTGTCGCCATTATTGGGCCTTCAGGCTCAGGTAAATCCACGTTATTACGTTGTCTGAATTTATTAGAAAAACTCAATACGGGTACAATTCGAATAGGTGATGTCATTCTGGATAGTGAACATTATCGTCATAAAGAAGAAGTCCAATTACGCAAACAATCAGCGATGGTATTTCAACACTATAATTTATTTAAAAACAAAACGGCGTTAGAGAACATTACTTATCCCTTGATTCTGGGTAAAAAGATCAATAAAAACGAAGCCAAACAACAAGCATTAACGCTACTAAAACGGGTTGGCATGTTACCTTATGCAGACCAATATCCAATAACATTATCCGGCGGGCAACAACAACGGGTGGCTATTGCCAGAGCATTAGCGGTTAGACCTAAAGTTCTATTATTTG
The DNA here is from genome assembly GCF_046635745.1 of Gilliamella sp. CG35. NCBI lineage: Bacteria > Pseudomonadati > Pseudomonadota > Gammaproteobacteria > Orbales > Orbaceae > Gilliamella > Gilliamella sp. CG35. Next base: position 33,264 of record NZ_JBIDFH010000018.1, on the reverse strand, counting down.
ATGAACCGACATCGGCACTCGATCCAGAGCGTGTACACGAGGTGCTGCAAGTCATGTTACAGCTTGCTAAAGAAAATATCACGATGATCATTGTTACTCACGAAATGGAATTTGCTAAATATGTTGCTGACCGAATCATTTTTATGGCAAATGGCGTCATTGTAGAAGAAGGCTATGCTAAAACTCTTATCGATCATCCACAAAACGAGTTAACTCAACGTTTTTTGCGTCAGCTAACTGATGATATTAATTTCGAAATTTAATAAAGAAAAAATTGTTCGCTCACTGAGCGCTTATATCGAGACAAGAAATTGGGGGATTTTGCATCGTTCCCCCCTATTTAGAATTCACGCAAAATTAAAAAAACACCTTATTAACAAGCTTTAACTTTTATTCTTTTTAGTGAATCCAGACTTTTCTACTATAACTGAACAATATAACGCTTTATAAAATCGCTGACATCTAACCCTTTTGCAAATGCTTGGATATCTTGGCTTAGCGCTATTGCAGTTGGTTGATCATCAATAGCGTTTACGAGTTTTGCTGTCATTTCATTTTGGCTGTATGGATTCTTTGGTGATCCTTTGGGAAAGTCTATGCGTTGGCTGATTTTTTGACCGTTATTGAGTAATATCTCAACCACCACATAACGACCATTATAGGCTTGGGGATGTGGTGCTAGGGTGATGTGATAACTGCGATGCATTTTTTGCATCAGTTGTTGAATGTTGTCAGCGATTGGCGTTGCCGAAAATGCCTTAAAATCAGTGGGTAAACCTAATAAAATTAAGGCCAAAATATATTCAGCTGAAAAGCGCCCTTGCTCAGCAAGCGTTGGCTGTTGATAAATTAATGCAGCATCACTCTTAGGTGGCGCAAAGTAAAGGGTAATGTTAGCCACATTCTCAACACGAAATTGCGGATGTTGAGAAAGTAATTGTCCGGCATCCGCGATATAGGCTCCAGCGGAACAAAAACTATAAGTTTTAAACCACAATCCAGGGTCAATTATCTTCCAAGGCTTTGCCCAACTGGTTAAATTCAACGCCCTATTCCCTTGTCCATACATGGCGAGAAATCCTAAATTTTCATCTAAAAAATTTTGATCTGCTTGTAGTCCTGCTCTTAACCAATCAACAGTTTGGATGGCATGTTGCGCAGCCAGTCCTGCATGTAAAAATTTTATGGGTGTGCCCATTAACAAGCGCATACCCGAAGCTTGGGTTGCTGCAAGTGCTAATGCTTGCGATAAAAAAGGTTCATCATACAAATAACAAATTGCGGCTGTGGCTGCTATGCCACCAAGCGTAATAGTGGCATGCCATCCTTTTTCATAATGTTGTGGATTGACGCTTTTACCCAGCAACGCCATGACTTCAAGACCAATAACATAAGCCGTTAAAAATCGCCGTCCATCAATCTGGAATGGCATATGATCTAATCGAATACTGGCAAACAGTGCCGATAAAATCACCGCTGAAGGATGGCCTCGTATATCTGAATGAACATCATCATAATCTAAACAGTGGGCTTGAAAACCATTGAATAATGCCGCTTGACGTGGTGTAGCTAACTTTTTTTGACCAATCAGCCAAGACCGCTCATGCCCCCCTTCTTCTTTTATCCAAGCGAGTAATCTTTGAACATTCATATCCTGACGAGCTTGTAAACAACATGCAAAATAATCGACGATGCCATTAATCGCATTATTAATAACAGTCGAATCACTAAGAATAGGCGTATTTTTAATTAACAAGCATAATTGTTGGTTTAAGTTCATCATATATTTACTCATCAAACTATCATAAATAGACTTGACCAAAATAGCGTAAAATCAGCGTTAAGTTAAAGATTATCTAGTTATATTTTAATAACTAAACTTAATACTGTTGCATCATGCAGTCGTCTTTTTCCCTTCATATAACTATTTTTGACTCATCATTAGTATGCTAATATAGATAACAAATGATTAACCTAAACTTTCACTTATCTAATTATGTCAACTTGTTATATTGCGTTAGGAAGTAACCTTGACGATCCTTTTGCTCAAGCAAATCGAGCAATAGCCGCTTTAACTCAATTGCCTCATACTCAACTGATTGAAGTCTCACCTTTTTACCGCAGTAAACCTTTAGGGCCACAAGATCAAAATGATTATCTCAACGCTGTGATTAAGTTAACAACGAGCCTTTCACCAATTGAATTATTAGATGCCTTACAATCGATTGAAAAATCACAAGGGCGAGTTCGCAAAGATAATCGTTGGGGAGCAAGAACTTTAGATTTGGATATTCTTTTATATGATGATTTGATTATCAATAGTGAACGATTAACCATACCGCATTACCACATGAAAAACCGAGAGTTTGTCCTTTATCCTCTCTTTGATATTGAGCCAGAACTCGTCTTTCCCGATAATGACAAATTGTCAGATCTTGTTGCTAAGTGTCCTAAAAATGACATGAAACAGTGGATAGCATAATTATATACATTAATACATATAGTTATGTTAATTTGCTCTAATTATGTAAAAAAAATCATAAAAAAATTTTGCCAATGGCTAATTTATTGCTATAGTTTAGCGCTTGCAAATAATCTGTACTTAAGGGGATTGCTGTGAAAAAGGAACAAAAAGTTAATACATCTTCTCTTAGCCTGCTTTCAATTGCTGGGCTTGAGCCTTATAAAGAGGCGAAAGGCGAGGAGTATATGAACCCTAAGCAATTGAAACATTTCAAACTTATCTTAGAAGCATGGCTTGCGCAATTACAAGGCGAAATGGGCAAAACAGTCTCGCACATGCAAGATGAGGCTGCAAATTTTCCAGATCCAGCTGACCGAGCAACTCAAGAAGAGGAGTTCAGTCTAGAGTTAAGAGCACGCGATAGAGAACGTAAACTGATCAAAAAAATTGAAAAGACATTAAAGAAAATTGAAACTGATGATTTTGGTTTTTGTGAATCTTGTGGCGTTGAGATTGGTATTCGTCGCCTTGAAGCTAGACCTACGGCGGATCTATGTATCGATTGTAAAACGTTAGCGGAACTTCGCGAAAAACAAATGGGAATGTAATTTTAATTACTTTCCTCAAACATTACACTACCAGATAAGCCCATGTGCTATATTGGTCGTTTTGCTCCCTCACCATCCGGACCATTACATTTTGGTTCGTTGGTGACGGCTCTCGGTAGCTATTTACAAGCTAAAGCTTATCAAGGTAAATGGTTAGTCCGTATTGAAGATATCGATCCACCACGCGAAGTCAAAGGCGCTTCCTCACTCATTTTAAAAACATTAGAAATATTCAATCTGTTTTGGGATGATGATGTTCTATACCAATCAACATGTAGTGAACGTTATCAATCGGTATTGCAATCATTACTATCCAAACAGCAAGCCTACTATTGCGATTGCTCGAGACAACGAATCCATCATCTTACCAATCATATTTATGATGGCTTTTGCCGTCAGCGAAATTTAACCCCGAACCACCAGCAGCATTTAGCCATTCGGTTAAAGCAAACCCATCCAATCTTTGAATTTGAAGATAACATTCTTGGATTACAAACAGTTGAACCAGCAAGTGCGCAAGAAGATTTTATTATTCACCGAAAAGATGGACTATTTGCTTATAATTTGGTCGTCGTTCTGGATGATCATCAGCAAGGCATTACCGAAATAGTTCGTGGTGCTGATTTGCTACCGGTTACCGCAAAACAGATATCACTTTATCAACAGTTAGGCTTTACCGCTCCAACCTATTGCCATTTACCACTGGTCTTAGATCATAATGGTAATAAACTGTCTAAACAAAATCATGCTAAACCAATCGAATTGGATAATCCAACCTCACTAACCATTCAAGCTCTGCAATTTTTAGGGCAACAGATACCACAAGATTGGCAAGATGCAACCCAACAACAATTGTTAGATTGGGCAATAGCACATTGGCAGCTTTCAACTATTCCGAAACAAAATGCAGTATTAACCACCAATGTAAGATAAATTAGGCACCATACCCACTTGATTATCGTGTAATCGATGTTTTTCTGGTTTGACTACCAATGAGGCAAGAATGCGTGATTTAAGTTGTGCTTTTTGGTCTGCACTGACCAACAAATCACGCAAATCAATCGCCGAATCACCAAACAGACAATAGTGTAACTGCCCAATTGATGACACTCGCAATCGATTGCAACTTTTACAAAAATCTTTTGAATATGGCATGATAAGACCGATTTTACCTTGATAATCATCATGTGCATAAACTTTTGCCGGCCCTGATAGAGCTTGCTTTGGTTGTAACTGCCAACCTTGCTCAATTAATTGACGTTCAATTGATTGACCGGCTAAGTGATAACGATAAAATAGATTACGACTTTCATTGGTTTCCATAAGCTCGATAAAACGCAACTCAACCGGTCTGTATTTAATCCAAGATAAATAGTCTGATAAATGGCTATTGAGATCTTTCATTAAAACAGTATTAATCTTCACTTTCGGTATGCCAATTTCTAACGTTTTTTCAATGCCAGCAATCAGCTCTTTCAGCTTATCTTGACCTGTGATTAGTTTGAATATATGGGGGGAAAAACTATCTATACTAATGTTGATTGAATTTAGACCGGCTTGATGCCAATGGTTGATATTTTTTAATAACCGTGTGCCATTGGTCGTGATTGCAAGCTCACAAATACTGGGATAAGCCGAAATAACCGACAAAATTTCGGTAAAATCTCGACGCAATGTCGGCTCCCCGCCCGTAAGTCGAATTTTATGAACACCAAGCTCAGCAAATGTTGACACAATATTATCAATTTCATTAAGCGATAAAAACTGGTGAAGCTTATTTGGATGATAACCATTGGGTAAACAATACTGACATTTAAAATTACATAGTTCGGTAATCGACAAACGCAGATATTGAAATCGACGCTGATAATTATCCACTAATTGCATATAAAAAAACACCTTATCCAAATCGGGAAGCATAGCCATTTCTGCGCTATACCGCGGCTAATTCACCATATGAAACAGGCCAAGGCAACACTTAGGTAAAAAAGCTTCAGAGTTTGGTTTAGTCTAACATAGACAATATTTTTTGACTATAATCAATTAATCAATTCGAACATTCTGAATAAAATTCTAAGGTTAAGTTGATTCATCACTGTTTTCACCATTCTTAACTATTTAGAATAACAATTACTGCTTTCTCAACGATTATTCGCTTTAAATTAATCATTTAGCACAACAATATTAATTGATTGATTTATTTACATCCAAATAAAGTCAGAGGTATATTAATATCAAATAAATTTAATTATGATAAATCAATCCTTTTGCTGTATTTCAATTATTCAATAGGATAATTACGATAAAATTGAAAAAAGCTCATTTTATAAACTTTACTTATTCAATCTGTTTGAGTATATAATAACTCCTTTGTCGATAAAACCGTCAAATGGAGGTTGTGATGATTACCACCCATATAAGTCCATTAGGATCTATGGATTTACTCGCTCAAGCTGAAGTGGATATTCTAAAGAGATCAGCAAATAGTGAATTATATCAATTATTTCGAAATTGCTCATTGGCAACACTGAATGCGGGTAGTAAAACCGATAATACGAAAGAGCTATTAGATAGGTTTCAATCGTTCGAAATTAATGTGATTAGTAAAGAACGAGGCGTTAAGCTAGAGCTCATCGATGCGCCGGAAAGTGCTTTTGTAGATAAACGCATCATCCGTTCAATTCAAGCTAACCTTTTTGCGGTGTTGCGCGATATTCTTTTTTTAAATAGTCAAATCAGTGCTGTTAAACAATTAGTGTCGAATGTCAACCTTGATAAAGATCATTCCTATTATATTACTAATCTGGTTTTTTCGATTTTACGTAATGCTAATGCGCTACATGTCGGCGAAGAGCCTAATCTTGTGGTTTGCTGGGGTGGTCACTCAATTAATGAAAACGAATATTATTATGCCCGTCAAGTCGGCATGCAGTTAGGGCTACGTGAGCTTAATATCTGCACTGGCTGTGGCCCCGGCATTATGGAAGCTCCCATGAAAGGCGCCGCTGTTGGTCATGCTCAGCAACGCTATAAAGATAGCCGTTTTATTGGGATGACTGAACCTTCAATTATTGCCGCTGAACCACCTAATGCCTTGGTCAATGAGCTTATCATCATGCCAGATATTGAAAAACGGCTTGAAGCTTTTGTCCGTATGGCACACGGTATTATTATCTTCCCCGGTGGTCCGGGTACTGCTGAGGAACTGCTCTATATTTTAGGCATTATGTTAAACCCAGCAAATAAAGATCAGACATTGCCACTTATCTTAACTGGCCCTAAAGAATGCGAAGGCTATTTTGCTGCCATCGATGGCTTTATTCGTCAAACCTTAGGCGAAGAAGCCACCAAGCTTTATCAAATTATTATTGATTCCCCAGAACAAGTTGCGCGTATTATGAAAAAAGGGGTTAAACATGTAAAATCCTCACGCTTAAAAACAGGTGATGCTTACGGTTTTAACTGGCTCCTTAAAATTGATGGTTCGTTACAACAACCTTTTGAACCCATTCATGAGAATATGGCTTCATTGAATTTACACAAAGATCAGCCTGTGGAATTATTAGCCGCTGATTTACGTCGTGCATTTTCGGGAATTGTTGCCGGTAATGTGAAGGAGTTTGGTATGAAACAAATTGCTGAACGAGGCCCTTATAAGTTACAAGGCGATAAGGAAATAATGAAACAGTTGGATGATTTATTACGTAGCTTTGTTAAACAAGATCGGATGAAATTACCGGGTGGAACGGCTTATCAACCTTGTTATGAGATATGTTATTAACACATCATCTAAAATAGCTTATTCAACTGTTATTTTGCCGGTATTTTTTATCGGCAAAATAACAGACGCATCAACCAATTAGCTATAAATCATTCAAAATATCTAAAGCTTCAGAAACTTTTTTGACACCAAAAACTTGCATATTTTCAGGTCTCTTTTTAGGCATATTGGCAATCGGTACGATCGCTTTTTTAAAGCCATGTTTTGCCGCTTCAGAAATCCGCTCTTGACCACTTGGCACAGGGCGAATCTCGCCACCTAGGCCAATCTCGCCAAAAATAACCACATCTTGTGGCAGTGGACGATTTCGAAAACTTGATACTAAGGCGGCAATCAAAGCTAAATCGGCACTGGTTTCAGTAACTTTTACACCACCGACGACATTAACGAAAATGTCTTGGTCAGCCATTTGTAATCCACCATGCCGATGCAAGACCGCCAGTAAAAGGGCTAATCGATTCTGATCAAGCCCAACTGTTACGCGTCTTGGATTCCCATACATTGAATGGTCTACCAGCGCTTGAATCTCAACCAATAATGGACGTGTCCCTTCCCATAACACCATCACCGAGCTACCGGGTAGCATTTCATCCCCACGACTTAAAAAAATCGCTGATGGATTACTGACTTCTTTCAATCCTTGCTCGGTCATCGCAAAAACACCTAATTCATTTACTGCACCAAACCGGTTTTTATGGCTACGCAACGTCCTAAATCTGGAATCCGCATCACCATCTAATAAAATTGAACAATCGATGCAGTGTTCAAGGACTTTAGGACCGGCAAGTGACCCATCTTTAGTAACATGTCCAACCATAATAATGGCTATGCCTTTGGTTTTAGCAAAACGAGTTAAATAAGCAGCGGTTTCCCGCACTTGAGCGACACTCCCCGGCGATGATTGAATGTCGGCAAGATGCATAACTTGAATGGAATCAATAACCATGAGTTTAGGTTGTGATTGTTCAGCCAGCAAACAGATCTGCTCAATACTGGTTTCTGACAGCATATTAATATTATTGGTAGGTAGTCCTAAGCGATGAGCACGCATAGCTACTTGCTGTAAGGACTCTTCGCCCGTCACATAAAGGGTGTTCATTTGCGTTGAAAGCTTACTCATGGTTTGTAATAACAGGGTACTTTTACCGGCACCCGGATTACCCCCAATGAGAATTGCACTACCAGGGACAACACCGCCCCCTAACACTCGGTCAAATTCGGAAAAGCCGGTAGAGAATCTAGGTAACGCTTCTAAACTGATTTCAGACAGTTTTTGAATTTTTGCCTGTCCAACGCCACTACCTGCATAACCGGTTAACCGATCATTGCGTGATGATGCACTTGCCAGCCTAACTTCGGTAATGGTATTCCAAGCATGACATGCACTACATTGACCTTGCCAACGAGGATAATCTGCACCACAATCATTACAAACAAAAGCACGTTTAACGGTTTTTGCCAACTTAATCTCCTAACCTTCACTTAATAAACTGGTCGATAAGATACACCATAATCCAGTTAAATCTGCATAATTAATGCTAATTCGTGCCTTTTCAACCACTTTAGGTTTACCATGATAAGCCACGCCAAGACCTGCAATTCGAATCATCATTAAATCATTCGCACCATCGCCAATAGCAACCGTTTGTTCAATGGGTATATCTAACGATGCAGCTAAATTCTGTAATGTTCGAGCTTTAAATTTGGCATCGACTATTTGACCCGTCACTTTACCGGTTAATTTATCATTTTTGATTTCTAACTCATTTGCATAAGCATCGACCAATTTTAATTTTTGTTTTAAATGGTCGGCAAAATAGGTAAATCCCCCTGATGCGATAGCGACATACCAATTTCTTTTTTGTAATTCTTTAACTAGATAAGTCAGTCCCGATGTCAAAGGTAATCCATTTTTTACTTGCTGTAAGAGTTCTTGAGGAGCCCCTTTCAAGGTTGCAACTCGCTTACGTAAGCTGGTCGCAAAGTCTAACTCGCCCCGCATAGCTTGCTCGGTAACAGCCGCTACTTGATGTCCAACACCATATAATTTGGCAAGTTCATCGATGCATTCAATTTTAATCGCCGTGGAATCCATATCCATAACAAGCAAACCCGGTGAGTGTAAGGTTGGTAAATTATCAATAGGTGATACATCAATGCCTAATGCTAGGGAAATAGATTTTGCCTTTTTAGGCATAACGCCAGCAATCCGGACAATTTGGTAAGTTTTAATTTTCCAAGAAGAAACTATCACCATTGGCATCGCCAACTGATTTTGGAATTTTGACAGTATCGTTTTATTTAATTTTTTACCATAGATGATCCAACCTGTTTTACCTGCATTATAGTCAAGAGGAACCACTTCACAACCATTCAAAGATAATGGTAAACCTTGCCAGTTTTGAATATTTTCGGGGAGATCACTATAGGTGAGAGTATAAGCCATTACAAATATCTTTATAACACAAAATAAACCGAGAATTTACCACATCTACTAAAAATTGTCCAAGTGAGCAATAATTATCCTATAATTTAATTTTATACTAGTATATAGTATTGAATAACGTGCATTTTATTAACTAAAAGGAAAGGAAATTACTATGACATTAATGATTTTAGGCCATCCCAATATGGCGCAATCCATTGCTAACAAAACAATTATTGAGACATTACAGCAAACTGTTACCGATCTTGAAATCCGAAATATACATCAACTTTACCCTAATTATCAAATCGATGTAGAACAAGAACAAGCCGCATTATTGAGACATGATCTTATTATTCTTCAATATCCTATGTATTGGTTTAATATGCCAGCTATATTAAAGTTATGGTTTGATGAAGTGTTGACTTACCAATTTGCTTATGGCTCACAAGGTGATAAATTAAAAGGTAAAAAGTTATTGCAGAGTTTAACAATAGGGCAAAAAAGTTACCAAGAATACGGTGAAAATTTAATTGACCACTTTCTTGAATCAGTAAAATTTTCGTCTCTGTATATACAAATGGAATATCTTCCACCAGCATTATTATATGGTGTATCACCATTTGATGATAAAACAGAAATAAAAACCAAAGCCTTAAAACATGGACAGGAATTAGCTGAATTGATAAAAAGTTACTGCTAATGACAAAATGTGATGATATAGCGTGAGGCAGACATCATCACATTAAACGTTCTGTTAGCTATGTTTGGTTAAAACCGCATAAAAAAACCCATCACCGCCGTTGTCGGTAGGTAAAAACTGTTTAACCTCGCCTTGCAATTTTGCATCACTATTTTCATGTAAAAAACGCTCAATTTGCAATCTATTCTCTTCTGGAAGAATTGAACAAGTCGCATAGACTAAAGTACCACCTGTTTTTAAATAAGACCAAATATTCGTTAAGATCGCATGTTGTAACTCAGTGAGTTGGGCTATATCACTATCACGACGTAACCATTTTATATCTGGATGACGCCGAATAACGCCCGTAGCTGAACATGGGGCATCAAGTAAAATCCGGTCAAATTGACGCCCTGCGCACCATTTTTCTGGCGTTAATCCATCACCGACTTTCACTTCAGCACATTGTTTTAAACGCGTTAAATTGTCATTAATCCGTTTAGCACGACTCGCATCAACATCAACCGCTAATACTTGAGCATTTGGGGCGACTTCTAAAATATGTGTAGTTTTACCACCAGGTGCGGCACACATATCTAAAATTTGCTCGCCATTTTGCGGGGCAAGTAGATAAGCCGCATATTGTGCAGACAAGTCTTGTACGGTCACCGCACCTTCAGAAAAATAAGGTAATTTGGTCACATTAACGGGCTGTAATAACCTAATGGCAGAAGGTATATCGGTAAAAACTTGCGATTCAATGCCTGCTTCGGTAAGCAGTTGTTGGTACTCACTCACTGAATAGTGATTAAGATTCACTCGCAACCACATCGGAGGTTTTTGATTATTAGCCGCTACAATTGCTTGCCACTGCTGTGGATAGGCTTGCTTAAGACGAGTTAGTAACCACGTCGGATGAAGTGTTCGGGCGGTGTCTTGTTTACTGTCTTGCGAAAATTTGTTTGTCAAAACAGCTTGTTGACGCAAAAATTCCCGCAACACACCATTAATTAATCCTTTGAGAGCAATTTTTTTTAATTCCTTAACCGCGTTAACTGTTTCTCCTACTGCTGCATGCTCCGGAATACGGGTATAGAGAACTTGGTAAACACCCACTAACAATAAATAGTGTAAAACTCTATTTTTACCAGTAAGCACTTTGTTCATCAAGCTATGAATATAGAAATTCAGTTCAGGTAATACCCGCATTACCCCGAAACAGATTTCTTGAACTAACGCTTTATCTTTATCGGCAATTTTAGGATTTAAAGTCATCAATGCAGAACTAAGCGATTGCCCTTCTTCCAACACATTAAAAATAGCCTGAGCACAAACCGCTCGGATATTTTGATATAACTTGTTATTCATAAGCAATGACAGCCTTTATTAATGTTATTACAGAATTAACGATCCAACCCAACCCGCAATAAATAAAGGGATATTAAAATGGGTGAATGTTGGAATAACACTATCACGAATATGATCATGCTGACCATCACTATTAAGCCCAGCTGACGTTGCTAAAATAGTATCAGAAGGCGGAGAACCAGCATCACCAATCGCCCCAGAAGCACCAATTAAACAAACTGTTGCAATAGGTGAAAAGCCAAGCTGAATACAAAGTGGGACATAGATTGCCGCAATAATAGGCACCGTCGAGAATGACGAACCGATACCTAACGTGATAACCAATCCGACTAACATCATCATAAATGAAGCAATAACTTTATTACCCGCGAATAAAGCAGCACTGTTAATCACTAACGGTTCAATATCATTTGTTTGTTTTAGCACTTCGGCAAAGCCTTGGGCAGAAATCATAACAAAACCAATCATGGCCATCATTTTAATGCCATCGGTAAAAACGCCGTCTGCTTCACCCCATTTAATGGTTCCCGAAACAATAAAGCAAATAAAACCAATTAGCGCCCCTAAAATCATTGAACCTGTATAAAGTTGGATAGCAAAAGAGAGAACAATCGCCAATAAAGACACAATAAGTGAACGCTTATTTACACTATTTACCGTTTCTAAATTCGTCTCTTCACGAATAATTTTATATTCTCTAGGTTTACGGTAACTGACAAAAATTGCCCAAAGTAGTCCAACAAACATCCCTAGCGCTGGTATCGCCATAGCATGCATTACATTCACATGACTAACATCCATGCCGGACGCAGTGATATTTTTTAATAAAATTTGATTTAAAAAGATATTACCAAAACCAACCGGTAAGAACATATAAGGTGTAATGAGTCCAAATGTCATTATACAGGCAATCATTCGTCTATCTAACTGTAATCGAGACATCACATATAATAGTGGTGGGATTAACAGTGGAATAAAAGCAATATGGATAGGTATGATATTTTGTGAAGAAATACTGACCAAAGCAATAATAATAATTAATAACCATTTTATGCGTTTTTTAGCACTGCTCGTTGTCAGCTGTTTAACCGCTTTATCAGCTAATAATTCTGGCAATCCCGATTTTGAAATTGCAACTGCAAAAGCGCCAAGCATAGCATAAGAAAGAGCGATATTTGCACCATTGCTAATACCTGTATTGAATGCATCAATGGTTTGTTTTAACGTTAAATGGCTAAATAAACCACCAACAAAGGCACCAATAATTAAGCTAATTACCACATGAACACGGCAAAGAGATAAAATTAACATACAAATTACCGCAATAACCACAGCGTTTATTGACGATAAAAGCTCAAAAACTGTATTCATAGATATATTCTCTTAAATAAACAAAGTTAATTATTTTAGTGGATGACTATAGAAAGTGCAATTGATAGTAAATGCTGACTTTTAACCATGATTATTCTAAAAATAGTTGACGTTTAAATGGATTTTAAGTGACAGATTAAAATAAAAAGCAAAATCAACACATTGCTCAATAAACTCCCCATATTTTTTATAACTGTCTGATTAATTTTTTATTGATAAAGATCTCATTTTGATAAAAATCCTTTTTTTATCCTTGCTAATTACAGAATAAATGGCTATTTTAAATAATAGATATTTTTAATAGAAATCATTATATTTATAGAAATATAATAATGAATCATAATGTGGCTTATTTAAAAATTACACTAATTTTATGCTTTAGATGAATTAAATTTTTAATTAAGGAGAAAGATATGTCTAACCGTCCAATTGGATTGGCAGCGTTAACTGTCTTAGATGTTTCACCTGCTAACCAAGTCCTCGTTGCAGCAGAAGCGGGTTATACTCATGTCGGTTTGAGGCTTATACCGGCTACGCCAACTGAACCGGTATATGCGACCGTCGGCGATACGCCATTGGTTCGAGAAATTGAACGCCGTTTAAAAGAGACAGGAATTAAGGTATTAGATATAGAAATCTTCCGTTTAAAACCCGATACCCGTGTCATTAACTTTTTACCCGTACTGGAAACGGGCGCAAGATTAGGTGCCAGTCAGGTACTTTTGGCGGGTAACGATCCCGATCAAAATCGACTAGCCGATAATTTTGCCCAGCTTTGTGACATTGCCGCTCCCCTTGGCATTGCCATCAATATCGAACCGATGCCATGGACAAACATCCCTGGCGTCAATGCCGGTGTTGAACTGCTAAAAAAAGCGAATCAAAACAATCAAGGTATGATAATTGATCCCCTGCATTTTGATCGAGGTCCAAATACCCTTGACGATTTGAAAAAAGTACCTAAAGATTGTTGGCGTTATATGCAACTGTGTGATGGTACTAAAGAAAAACCTCAAGACACAGAAGGACTACTTTATCAAGCCCGTAACTATCGTTTATCGCCGGGGCGTGGTGGTATTGACCTTGTATCTTTGTTGAAAGCTTTACCTGAAATGCCGATTTCAATTGAATGTTGTAATGACGAATTAGCTTTATCTAAATCCCCAATTGAACGCGCTAAAATGTATATTGAAGATACACGTGCATTATTAAAACGTGTTGCTGAACAATCTTAATTGTTAACGCTTTATTGAAAAAAAGCGTGTAGTGGAGAATTTTTAATGAGAAATAATATTGACGGCCATTATTTATTGATTGGTTTAATGGCTTATCCAATACGTCACAGTTTATCACCGCAAATGCAAAACACTATTTATTCAAAACTAAATATTCCTTATGTTTATTTGGCTTTTGAAGTTGATCAAGAAAAATTACCCGATGCAATAAAAGGTCTTCGTGCCTTAGGTTTGCGAGGTAGTGCGGTATCGATGCCCAATAAACAATTGGTTTGCCAATATCTTGATAAGTTAACACCTGCGGTTGAAATGAGTGGGGCTTGCAATACAATTTCGAATGATAACGGCATATTAACCGGTTATAACACCGACGGCATTGGCTATATGCGCATGTTGAAAGAAGCAGGCATTGATGTCATAGGTAAAAAAATGACGATTCTTGGCGCAGGCGGTGCAGCAACAGCTATTGTAGTACAAGCTGCGCTTGATGGTGTGAAAGAGATCGCCATCTTCAATCAGAAAGATGACTGCTATGCAAAAATTGAAGCAATTGCAAAAAAATTAAATGAAAACACGCCATGTAAAGTCAGTGTGACCGACCTTGCTGATAAAGAGCAACTCCGTCAAGCCATTGCCACCAGTGAAGTACTTTGTAACGCTACAGGTGTTGGAATGAAACCATTAGAAGGGCAAAGTTTAATTACCGATCCAACGATGTTAAGACCGGATCTTGTCGTAACAGACTGTATTTATAGCCCACGTAAGACCAAATTGCTTGAAATCGCAGAACAGCAAGGTTGTAAAACCTTAAATGGGATTGGCATGATGCTTTGGCAAGGTGCAGCGCAAATCAAAATTTGGACGGGTGAAGATGCACCTATTGAGTATGTAAAAGAAAAAATGGGATTTAATGATTAGTCGATAAGTAATCTTTTTACCTAATAATTCAATTAAAAATAAGTTAGCAGATTATTTTATGTTATTGTCTGATTTGAATCACACAATATAAGATTAATCATTATCAATATAATCTTTTACCAACAGGATATAAAATGAAAACAGTTACAACCAAAAATCTAGTTATAGGATCGGGTGCGCCGAAAATTATTGTCCCAATTGTTGGGAAAACTGAAACCGAACTACTTGATGAAGTCACACTTTTACAATCGATAGATTTTGACGTTTTGGAGTGGCGAGTGGATCACTTCACCCAAGTTGATAATATTGATGCTGTGAAAACTGTTGCTAAAAAAATTGCAACCTTATTACCGAGCAAACCTATTTTATTTACCTTTCGTACCGCTAATGAAGGTGGAGTAAAACCGTGGCCACTAACCGATTATCTTGAATTAAACAAAGAAATAGCTAAGAGTGGACTGGTCGACCTGATCGATGTTGAAGTCTTTATCGGCGATCAATACGTAAAAGAAATTATTAATGTAGCGCATCAACATAATGTATTGGTTGTCACATCCAACCATGACTTTGAAAAAACACCTGCGAAAAACGATATCATTTCTCGATTACGTAAAATGCAAGATTTAGGTGCTGATATTCCCAAAATTGCGGTTATGCCACAGACCACAGATGACGTCCTTACCTTATTAGCGGCAACCACAGAAATGAATGAAAAATATGCAACCAGACCCATCATTACCATGTCAATGGCAGGGCTGGGGGCAATTAGCCGAGTGGCAGGAACAACATTTGGTTCAGCAATGACATTTGGAGCAGCTAAAAATGCCTCAGCACCGGGGCAATTAGATGTCAAACAGTTACGTTATATTTTAGATGTGTTGTATCAAAGTAAACAGTAGGTTAAATAATTTGGTACTTACTTTGACATTAAGATTTAATCAAATATAAAGATATGCGAAGAAAGTATAAATAAAAGTTATCAAGTTGAATAATAGGAGTTTTTATGAGCCAAAGTTGGTTAGGATTAGAAAATGATGTTTGTGTCATCACAGGTGCAATTGGTGGCATGGGCTCCGAAATTTGCCGTGAATTTGCCAAACAAAAAGCGAATCTTGTACTTATCGATTTAGATGAAACAAAATGTCAACAACTTGCTAAATCGTTAAGTAATGAATACGGTATAAAAGCAATCGGTCTTGCCTGTAATACCACTAACGAAGCACAAGTAGATGCAGCGGTCGCAAAAGTAAAACAAGAATTTGGACGTTGTGATGTACTGGTTAATACTGCAGCAATTTTACGTTTTTGTCCGATTGAAGACCTTCCTCTTGATGAATGGAATACTACCGTTAATATTAACCTAACAGGATATTTCCTTATGTCTCAACGTTTTGGGCGTTTAATGATTGAGCAAAAATCAGGTCGTATGGTGCATATCTCAACGGTGGCGTCGCACACGCCTGAAACTTACAGTGGTGCTTACAGTTCAACCAAAGCTGGGGTTTCGATGATGTCTAAACAATTTGCTGCTGAATGGGGACAATTTGGTATTCGCAGTAATGCAGTCTGTCCATGTTTTGTCAAAACACCTTTATCAAAAAAATTCTATGAAGATAAAGAAGTTGAACAAGGTCGTACCCGTATGATTGCCAGCCGTCGTATTGGTGAAACCATCGATATTGCTAATGCTGTTTTATATTTGGCAAGTAAACGTTCTGATTATTCAAATGGTACTGAGCTTGTGGTTGATGGTGGTTACGAAGTAATGCTTGGAGATTTAGTCCCACGTCCAGGTGGTCGTCGCCAATTTGCAGAACAACAACATGCGGCTTCGAAAGCATCGAACAAATAAAAAATATCAGTCAATTAGGCTTATAGCTCACGACCGTGATCATGGTGGTTAATTGGCTTTTTAGGATTTGAAAACCACAATCAAAATAGAGAATAACCATAAGGAATATCGATGTGTGAGCTAAATATTATTGCAATACATGAGGTAAAACCAGAGTGGGTAAAAGAATATCAACAAGCTGCCCTAAAAGTGCGGAATGAAAGCAGAAAAGAAGCTGGTTGCATTCGTTATGAACTCAGTCTGGATACCAATAACCAACATATTTTTATTTTCTCTGAAATATGGGCAAACCAAGCTGCCATTGAGTTTCATAATACGACGGCTCATTTTATGGAATTTAAACAATTCTTAGAGAATAAATTAGTCGATAGAAAATGGTATAAAACGAAAAAATTCTAATTAAATAGATAACGATTTCTCATAATGGCTCGCGCTTAGTATAACGCGAGCCATTCTAGTTTTCATCTATTTATAGACAAAATGAATAAATTAAACTTAATCTATAAAATATCAGCATGAGTTAGCAATGGATTTATTATTAACTTTAACACATTTAGAAGACTATTTTGCAATGTTTGATAGAGAAATTATTTAAATAAAAAGGAGACAAATATGCCCAATTTTTCAGCTATATTTGAACCGTTTGTAATTAATAAAACAACTATACGCAACAGAATTGTCATGCCACCGATAGGGACTAACTTTGCCACATTACATGGCGAAATGGTGGATGACCATATTCAATACTATGAACAACGAGCAAAAGGCGGAACTGGGCTTATTATCCTTGAAAACGTATGTGTTGATTTTCCTTATGGTACTAACGGTACCACACAACTGAGAATCGACAACGATCAATACATTCCCGGATTGTATAAATTTACTGAACGTATGCACAAGCATGGGGCATCGGTCGCAGTACAAATTAATCATGCAGGCGCATCCGCTTACCCCGGTCGCTTAAATGGCTTGCAACCTATTTCTTCATCCAATATACCATCTAAAACAGGTGGCAATATTCCCAGACCAGCAACGATTGAAGAGCTTCATGATATTGTTAAACAATATGGACTAGCAGCTCACAGAGCCCAAAGAGCCGGTTTTGATGCTGTTGAAATTCATGCCGGACACTCGTATTTGCTGAGTCAATTTTTATCACCGCTGTATAACAACCGTACAGATGAATTTGGAGGCAGTATCGAAAACCGAGCACGATTAATTCGTCTGGTTATTGATGAAATGCGTAGCAAAGTCGGCCCTTTCTTTCCAATCCTTTTACGGATTAGTGCGGTCGATTTTGTAGATGGAGGAAATACTTTAGACGATACCTTAGCTATTTTAGAACACCTGAGTGAGGGTGTGGATGTTTTTGATGTATCTGCCGCCCAAAATGATACTATCCAATTTCAGATTGATCAGATGAATCTCCCAGACGGTTGGCGTTCTTACATGGCAAAAGCTGTGCGAGATAAATTTAATAAACCGACCATTGCGTCTGGTAACTTTCGAGACCCATCAATCATCGCCAAAACAATTGAAGAAGGGATTGCTGATTTTGTCGTTTTAGGACGAGGGCTAATTGCCGAACCTTATTGGGTTGAAAAAGTACAAAATAACGAAATCGACACATTAAGAAAATGTATTTCATGTAATATTGGTTGTGCAGATCATCGCATTGCGAGATCTAAACCAATTCGCTGTACAGTTAATCCGGATATTATCAGTTATGAAGACTATAAACGCTATCAGATCTCAACCCCGCTTAATGTTGTTGTAGTGGGAGGCGGAACGGCTGGACTTGAAGCCGCCTGCACAGCAGCAGAAGTCGGATGTAATGTTACATTATATGAAGAAAAGCCTTTTTTGGGTGGTCTGTCAATGATGATTTCTCGATTTCCATACAAACAACGTATCGCCGATTTGCCTAAATTTCTTATCAACCGTGCCAAAAGTTTAAAAAATCTCACAATCAATCTTAATACACGAGCAACGCCTGAAATAATCGAAAAATTACAACCCGATTTAGTGATCAGTGCAACCGGTTCAAAACCTTTATTACCCCCTATTAAAGGATTACACGATCAGCTTAGTGCACCAAACAGACAAGTATTTTCGATTTTTGACATCATGGAAGACTTCAATCAATTTACCGATATTGCCAATAAAAAAGTGGTTGTCATCGGTGGGGGAGCTGTCGGGCTGGATGTCGTTGAATATTTTTCTGAAAACAACGCCAAGGCGGTTTCCATTGTTGAAATGAAGCCTGCTATGGCTGAAGATTTGGATTATATTGGTCGTATTTCTATGATGACCATGCTCAAACATAATCAGGTTGATGTTCATCTTTCTACAACTTTACTGGAAGTCGCTGAAAATCACTTTTTAGTTAAAGATAAAGATGGTCACCAATTTAAATTAGAATTCGATTATGGTTTTGTCTGTTTAGGAATGCTAAGTGAAAACACCTTTAGCCAAGCTTTTTCTGAACATGCAACTAAAAATAACTATGTTTATCATAAAATTGGCGATTGTAAACAAGCTCGTAAACTTATCGATGGCATGCGTGAAGGACGAGATGTTATTACCCTGATCCAACGATTGGAGAGGATAAAAAACAAAGAGATTCGTGGAGTTGATATCAATAAACCTTTATAATGCTTTCAACTATCGTTATAAATAGAGTTATTTAACTCAAACTATATCGACGAAAGATTGTGCAAATTAGCTAACGTTTAAATGATAACAAGTATATACTTAGTGTTTTCTCTCTTATTTAAACAATAAGAGAGATTCACTATTATGATTTAAATACTAATTTCTGTATTAGCTTGATTAAGTATATTTCATTATTTAAGCCTATAATTAGCGAAATACGATGAGGTTTATTTTTATGTTTTCGTGGTGGACTAAAGTTTCTTTTTCACTAATCCAAATCCCAATTAAATTATTTGTTAAAAGTAAACCTATACCAGCAGATCCGGTTTCTGAATTAGGTCTTGATACGAATAAACCCATATTATATGTTTTGCCCTATAATTCTAAGATTGATCTTATGGTTGTTCGTTCTTTATGTTCCAAGTTCGGCTTACCTGATCCGCTAGAAGGCATCGATATTAATGGTAATATGGTTCCTTCATATATTTTTATTGATAAAGGCCCGGGTATTTTTGCCTCTAATCAACAAAAAACAAAAGCAATTGACATTTTAAGAGAATATATTTCTGCTCATCAAGAAAATCCCGAGTTGGATATTCAAATGTTACCGGTTTCGGTGATGTTCGGACGCAGTCCAGATAAAGAAGGCAAAAAAAGCCCTTCTCTACAAGTGCTGGGAGCAACTTATAAATTATATAAAATCATTGTTTCAGGTCGAGATTGCTATACCCGTTTTTCAAGAACCGTGTCATTAAAAGATATTGAAATCAATAATCAACAAAATATTTCGGTCTTAGCCCATAAGCTTGCTCGTGTTGCACGTATTCATTTTACCAAACAAAGAATGGCATCAGTGGGTCCTAAACTGCCTGTACGGCAACAAATGCTGAATAAATTATTAACTAATCCTAGCCTTTCTGATGCAATTCAAGAAGAAGCCAAAAGTAAAAATATTAGTCTTGATAAAGCGAAAAAAAATGCACTGGCAATGTTAAACGAAATTGCCGCTAATTTTTCTTATCGAATGCTAAGAATTACCGATATTGTTTTAACTTGGGCATGGAACAGACTTTACCAAGGTTTAAAAGTAACCAATGCCGATCCAGTTCGAGAACTGGCGCAAAATGGACATGAAATTGTTTATGCACCGTGTCATCGCAGTCACATGGATTATCTTTTATTATCTTATGTTCTTTATCGACAAGGATTAGTACCACCTCATATTGCTGCTGGTATCAACTTGAACTTCTGGCCTGCTGGTCCGATTTTTAGACGACTAGGTGCCTTCTTTATTCGTCGTTCGTTTAGAGGAAATAAACTTTATACTTCCGTTTTTCGTGAATATTTAGCTGAGTTATTTATTCGAGGCTATGCTGTTGAATATTTTATCGAAGGTGGGCGTTCACGTACAGGTAGATTGCTCGATCCGAAAACAGGCATGCTCATGATGACCATCCAAACGTTATTGCGTGGCGATGCAAGACCTATCACCGTTGTACCGGTTTATATTGGTTATGAACACGTTTTAGAAGTGGCGACTTATGCCAATGAATTACGCGGAGCAAAAAAAGAAAAAGAGAGTTTATGGCGTACGCTAAAAGCCTTTTTAAAATTAAAAAAATTAGGTTTTGGCTATGTTAATTTTGGTCAACCTATCCCACTGAACCAATTTTTAAATCAACAAATACCAGAATGGCGTGATGCAATTGAACCAACTGGCACCGCTCGCCCAAATTGGTTGACACCCACTACCAATGTGCTGGCAAAACAGATCATGGAGCGTATCAATGCCTCAGCAGCTATTAACGCCATGAACTTATGTTGCTCTATCTTATTGGCGGCGGATCAACGGGCATTAACTAAAGTTAAACTTATAGAACATATTAATTATCTTCTTACATTATTAAAAAATATTCCTTATTCTGATTTGATAACGATTCCCGCTCAAAGCGCAGATGAACTATTTGAACATGCTAAACAGATGGGTAAATTTGTTATCACAACCGATGAGGCTGGCGAAATTGTCGGTTTAACCACTGAACAAGCGGTTTTAATGACTTATTATCGTAATAATATTCAACATTTGCTGATCATTCCTGCAATCGTTGCCAGAATTCTTGTGAAGAATAATCGCATCTCCTCAGAAGCGGTTTTAGAACAGGTAAAATTGCTTTTCCCATTAATTAAATCTGAACTGTTTTTATATCATAATGAAGCGCAGTTAGTTGAATATGTAAACCAAATTATCGCCACCTATTGTGACTTAAATTTAATTAGTTGTACGTCAGATAAATTAGTGCTCAATTATGCAAAAATGTCGGGGTTACAATTAATTGCTTCGTCATCAAAAGATACCTTACAACGTTATGCGATTGCTTTTTCGCTTTTGCAAAAAGACCCTTCAATTAGTCGAGCTAATTTAGAAAAAGAAGGTCGATTAATTGCGGAAAGATTATCAGTATTACATGGAATCAATGCGCCAGAATTTTTTGATAAAGGGGTTTTTTCAACACTGGTTGCATCACTACGAGAACAAGGTTATCTGGATGATCAAGATAGTGCCAGTTTTCAAAAAATTGAAAACATGAATAATATCTTAAAACCTCTCATTACTCATCGAGTCTTGCAAACAATTGAGGAAATTAATCCTTAATCACGAGTTAGTATCGATAGAGTTTGCCCTTTTATCAGTGGCAAGCTCTATCATTATTGTTGAATATAGCAAAATCCACAATACCAATCGATTCACTTGATAGCTTGTATATTGATAATTATTTTAAGTTTTGTTAGGATGAGCTTTACGCAATTATTGCAAAGTGCTGTTAACAATTTTAGATAAAATTTAATAAAAATTATCGGATCTTTTCTTCTGATTTTTTGATCAAAGTCAAATTTTAACCATTGATATCTGTTTTTTCCTTTATTTCCAATTAATAAACGATTATTATGAATTATTATCCAATAGGGATATTAGTACCTACCAATATTATAAATTAAAATGTAATGTCAGCTTTTAAGGAGTTCATATGCTATTTAACCGTAGACAGTTCTTTAAGATCTGCGCTGGTGGCATGGCAGGAACAACAGTTGCCACGCTTGGACTTGCTCCCAATGTGGCGCTCGCACAAACTCGCCAATTCAAATTATTAAAATCGAAAGAAACCCGCAATAACTGTACCTACTGTTCGGTTGGCTGTGGAATGTTACTTTATAGTCGAGGAGATGGAGCTAAGAATGCCGAATCTTCTATTTTTCATGTAGAAGGCGATCCTGATCATCCAGTTAGTCGTGGCTCACTCTGCCCAAAAGGTGCTGGGGTGCTAGACTATATCAAAAGTGAACAACGTGTTAAATATCCCGAATATCGTGCTCCTGGCTCTGATCAATGGCAACGTATCAGTTGGGATGAAGCGATTGATCGTATTGCTCGATTGATGAAAGAAGACCGAGATAAAAACTTTATCGAAAAAAATGAACAAGGTACAACCGTGAATCGCTGGACATCAACCGGTTGGTTGGTTACTTCAGCTGCGAGTAATGAAACGGGTTGGCTAGCGTTCAAAATAGCTCGCTCATTAGGTATGCTAAGTCTTGAAACTCAAGCAAGGGTTTGTCATGGCCCGTCGGTATCTAGTCTTGCAGCAACGTATGGGCGTGGTGCGATGACAAATAACTGGAATGACATTAAAAATGCCAATGTCGTCATCGTTATGGGTGGAAATGCCGCTGAAGCTCATCCGGTTGGTTTTAAGTGGGCGATTGAAGCTAAAATCACAAATGGCGCTGAACTTATCGCTATTGATCCTCGTTTTCACCGCACGGCTTCGGTTGCCGATAAATATGTTCCGATTCGTGCAGGTTCAGATATTGCCTTCTTACTAGGTATTATTAATTATCTCATTACCCATAACGAAGTTAATTTTGAATATTTAGTCACACACAGTAACGCTAGCTTAATTGTGAGTGATGACTTTAATTTTGATGAAACTAGTGGTCTATTTAGTGGCTATAACGCTGATAATCGCCAATATGATCAAGCCAGTTGGACATATCAAAAAGATGAAAAGGGTTATGCGCTTCGAGATAAAACACTCACGCATCCACGATGTGTTTGGAATCTGTTAAAACAACATGTAAGTCGATATACACCAGAAATGGTAAACAAAGTTACCGGAAGCCCGATAGACGGATTTTTACATGTTTGTCGCTCTCTTGCCAGTACGAAAACCAATGACCGAGCAGCAACATTTTTATATGCTTTAGGTTGGACACAACATACTTATGGTACTCAAATTATTCGTACTGCTGCCATGATTCAACTTATTTTAGGTAATGTGGGTGTCATGGGTGGGGGAATTAATGCCTTACGTGGACACTCAAATATTCAAGGTTTAACCGATGTCGGACTCTTATCCAATCGTTTACCTGCATATTTGGATTTACCTAAAGACTCGCAAGTTTCGCTTGAACAGTATCTGGATGAAAAAACCCCTAAACCATTAGGCGCCAATGAGGTGAACTTCTGGGGTAACTATCCCAAATTCTTTATCAGTTTTATGAAAGCGATGTATGGTGATAAAGCGACTAAAGACAATCAGTGGGGATTTGATTGGTTACCTAAATGGGATAAAACTTACGATATCTTACGCTTTAGTAAAATGATGCGTGACGGTCAAGCCAATGGCTTTATTTGTCAAGGATTCAACCCACTCGCTGCCTTACCTGATAAAAATAGTATTCGTGAAGGTTTATCTAAACTCAAATTCTTGGTGAGCATTGACCCATTACCCACTGAAACAGCCGAATTTTGGAAAAACCATGGTGAGTCAAACGATGTCGATTCAAGCAAAATTCAAACCGAAGTCTTTCGATTACCGACTAACTGTTTCGCTGAAGAAAACGGTACGATTGTCAATTCATCACGTTTATTACAATGGCATTGGGCAGCAGCAAAGCCTCCTTATGAATCGCTATATGACCCCGAAATCATTTCACGTATCTTTCTAAGAATCAAAGAACTTTATGCTGAAGAAGGCGGTGCTTATCATGAACCAATTAATAATCTTTCTTGGGATTACCAAGATCCAGAAGGACCAGCAGCAGAAGAATTAGCCCAAGAGTGTAATGGTCGTGCTCTTGCTGACCTTACGGATACCAACGGTAATGTGATTCTGAAAAAAGGTCAATTATTAAGTGGTTTTTCTCAGCTTAAAGATGATGGTACCACCTCTTCAGGTATCTGGATATTCTGTGGTTCGTGGACTGAACAAGGTAATTTAATGGCAAGACGTGATCCAACAGATCCATCTGGTAAAGGTATCCATGCTGGTTGGGCATGGTCATGGCCAATGAATCGACGTGTACTCTATAATCGGGCATCGGCAGATGAACACGGCAATCCATGGGATCCAAACCGAGTATTGATAAAATGGAATGGTTCTCATTGGGATGGCAATGATGTTGCTGACTTTACCGCTACCTTGTCTCCAAGTTCTGGTGCAGGCGCCTTTATTATGAATAACGATGGTTTAGGTGGATTATTCTGCTTAAATCGTCTGGTTGATGGGCCTTTCCCTGAGCACTACGAACCATTTGAAACGCCAATTACCAATAATCCGTTGCATCCAGAACAAATCAATAATCCGGTTGCTCGAGCATTTAAAGAAGATTTAGCGCGTTTAGGTTCAGCAGATGAATTTCCTTATGTGGGAACAACATACAGTATTACAGAGCATTTCCACTTTTGGACACAACACGCAAGATTGGCCTCAATTACGCAACCAGAACAATTTATCGAACTAAGCGAAAATCTTGCCAATAAAAAAGGAATCAAATTAGGCGACACCGTTAAAGTGACTTCGTATCGAGGCTATATAAAAGCGAAAGCGGTAGTAACTAAACGCTTGCCTACGTTAACGGTAGACGGTAAAGAGATCGAAACCATTGGAATCCCAATTGTTTGGGGATTCACTGGACAAACTAAGAAAG
Organism: Gilliamella sp. CG35; assembly: GCF_046635745.1. Taxonomy (NCBI): domain Bacteria; kingdom Pseudomonadati; phylum Pseudomonadota; class Gammaproteobacteria; order Orbales; family Orbaceae; genus Gilliamella; species Gilliamella sp. CG35. The sequence continues at coordinate 7,917 of NZ_JBIDFH010000018.1, read as the reverse complement.
GATTTTTGGTCAATGAATTAACTCCTCATTTAGGTGATGCAAATTCACAAACGCCAGAATATAAATCATTCTTAGTTAACATCGAAAAAGTTACCACCGTGGCATAGGCAGGAGGATTAATTATGTCATTACAAACTCAAGATATTATTCGTCGTTCTGCAACTAATGATTTAACGCCTGCGCCGCGAGCACGTGATTATCAACAGGAGGTGGCCAAATTAATTGATGTCACCACCTGTATTGGTTGTAAAGCATGCCAAGTCGCCTGTAGCGAATGGAATGACCTGCGAGCAGAAGTAGGCAATACGGTCGGTGTTTACGATAATCCCGCTGATTTGGAGCCTAAAGCATGGACGGTAATGCGCTATTCTGAAGTTGAAATTAACGGAAAATTTGAATGGCTAATTCGCAAAGATGGGTGTATGCACTGTTCTGAGCCTGGCTGTTTAAAATCTTGCCCTTCTGAAGGTGCTATCATTCAATATGCTAACGGAATAGTCGATTTTCAGTCGGAACATTGTATTGGTTGTGGCTATTGTGTAGCAGGTTGTCCGTTTAACATTCCTCGTATCAGTAACGAAGATAATCGAGCCTATAAATGTACCTTATGTGTTGATCGTGTTTCGGTTGGACAAGAGCCGGCTTGCGTTAAAACTTGCCCGACTGGTGCTATTCATTTCGGGACTAAACAAGATATGATTCGACATGCTGAGCACCGAATAGCCGATTTAAAAAAACGGGGGTTTGAACATGCAGGGCTTTATAATCCTCAAGCGGTCAATGGAACGCATGTCATGTATGTATTACATCACGCTGATCAACCCGATCTGTATCACGGTTTGCCAGATGAACCCCATATCAGTGAACTGGTTAGATTCTGGAAAGGCCCTTGGAAACCACTTTCAGCTGCCGCCTTTATTGCTACTTTTGGAGGATTACTTTTCCATTACATGGGCGTCGGTGCAATTGAAGTAGACGAAGAAGATATCGAACAGGAAAAACAAGCGGATAAACAAGCAAGAAAACGATTAGGATTACCTATTTTTGGTCGTAAAAATAGTGCCGACATACCACAAAAGGAGGAACATCATGAATAAAAAAGGAATGATTCTTAGAACACCACTTATTGTACGTTTTTGCCATTGGTGTATGGTGTGTCTTTTCATCTTAACGGCATTATCTGGTTTATCGTTATTTTTTCCGTCCATTAAACTATTTGGGCTTTTTCTTGGAACCCCTCAACTGGTTAGAGCGTTACATCCCCTAATTGGATGCATCGTCTTTATACTGCTGATGTTCATGTTTGTAAAGCTTGCTCATCATAATATCCCTAATAAAAATGATCTGTTATGGATCAAGAATTTTAAACACGTCATCATGGGCAAAGAAGAAGGTATACCCATTGGCAAATATAATGTTGGTCAGAAATTTTTATTTTGGTGTATCATGAGTTTAATCACTGTGTTATTCGTAACCGGTATGATTATGTGGCGAAGATATGTTTCAGATTATTTTTCAATTGAAATTGTTCGTATCGCAATCTTTTTCCACTCGTTTGCAGCTATTTGCTTAATCTTGCTCGCCATTGGTCATGCTTATATGGCTATCTGGGTTAAAGGTTCAATTAAAGGGATGATTACAGGGTATGTATCTCGAGCTTGGGCTCGAAAAAACCACTCTTCATGGTATGAAGAAGAAATGCAAAAAATCTATCAACAGGAACTGGAAGCAGATAAACCTTTAGACATGAAGCAAACAACAAAAGTCGAACAAAAAACAGCTTTATAGTTGTTTCTAAAATATATCTATTTTATCCGCTGATATTTATCAGCGGAATTATCTCAATCACTAAATCGATTATGGATAAAATAATCATGAATGGTAACCAATAATGAGTATAAAAATCATCCCACAAGTCCAGCTTGAAGAACAAAATATCAATTCCGTTATCAGACAAATTCCCTTACTTTTTTATCCTTCACCAACAACGCTCTATTTGCATCGAGCTAACAGGCTAAAAGAATTAGCAAAAAATAGTCCATTTAGTGATTATCTCTGTTTTTGTGCTCAATTAGCGCAAACGCAAGCAGACTTAGTTAGCCAAAAACCACTAAATAAAGAGCTATTCGAGCCATTAAATAATGATTTACCGCCACTGAGTATAGAAAACTTTTCATTACCCTACTCTTGGCAGGATTATTTAAAGGCGTTATTAAAATCATCATCAAATTTAACCGATCAGATTTCAATCGTGATTGAACAACTGAATAAAAACAGTATTGAGCAATTACAAAATAAAGCTTTGCATTTACTTAAAGGCGAATTCCACGCAGTTGATGGTAATGAAGCCGTATTTATTTGGTCTGCACTCTCTGTTTACTATAGCCAGCTAGCTAGCCAAATAAAAGGTAAAGCAGTATCCGAAAATAGTGATAAAAATTGGCTATGTCCCGTTTGTAATAGCATGCCGGTTGCCAGCGTCATTCAACTGGGTGGTCATAATGGACTGCGTTATTTACATTGTAGTTTATGTGAGAGTGAATGGTATGTGCCAAGAGTAAAATGTACCAGCTGTGATAATATGAAAAATATTGAATATTTTTCGCTAGATAGTGAATTGTCAGCGACTAAAACAGAATGTTGTGATGCTTGCCACTGCTATTTAAAAATCTTTGATCAGGATAAAGATCCGCATATTGAAGTTATTGCTGATGATATTGCCTCTTTAATACTTGATATCAAAACCGAAGAAGAAGGTTTTGCAAAAAGTGGTATCAATCCCTTTGTATTTGCACAATAAGAATTTAGCTTCGAATAAATTTAGAATTAACCTTGAATAGGTAACTGAACAATATTAGCAGCTATTTTTAGCTTTTTTTCATGAAAAGCAGGATAAAAAACCAATAATCTGATTATTATATTCTTAATTTGTTTGAAATTTTAGCGTATTTTTATATTAATCAGATGATGCCTCATCCTTTTAAAAAATAAGAATGACAAAAAAGTCCAATTACACCTTAACATTTTGGTTGAATCAGTTTAGAATAATACTATTGTACTAGTTTGCGAGTTTATTTTTATGAAACGCTTTTTTTTATTCAGTTGTTTGATGTTAATTACCCCTTTTGTGTGTATAGCCAATACGGTAAAAAGTGTTGCTATAACAGCAATTGTTGAACATCCATCACTAGATCAAATCCGAGATGGTGTAAAAGATGAATTAACAAGCAGTGGTTATCTATTAAATGAAAATTTAACGGTTAAGTACAAAAGCGCCCAAGGCAGTAGCGCGACTGCAGCACAAATTGCCAGACAATTTATTGCCGATAAACCCGATGTTATCGTCGCTATTGCAACTCCAAGTGCACAAGCAACAGCCGCAGTAACTAAACAAATCCCACTCGTATTTGCAGGAATTACCGATCCCATTGCCGCAAAGCTAGTTAAAAATTGGGAACCAACCAATACCAATATTACGGGTGTATCTGATTTTCAAGAGATTGGGCCTCAAATCGACTTTATGAAAAAAATTGTCCCGAATGTAAAATCGGTAGGATACATCTACAGTCCAAGTGAAATCAATTCCACTGTGGTAATGAAAAATTTGAAAGCACAACTTGCAGAACAAAATATTTCATTGGTTGCAGTGCCCGCACAACGAACTGCGGATATTTCCACTGCGGCAAATTCATTAAAAGGCAAAGTTGACTTGATTTATACGACAACCGATAACAATGTTGTATCTGCTTATGAATCATTAGTGAAATTTGCTAATGAAAACAAAATTCCTTTATTAGCATCTTTTCCTGATGCAATTGAAAGAGGCGCCGTTGCGGCTTATGGCATGAGTTATTATGATGTTGGTCGTCAATCAGGCAAACTTGTTGTTCGCATTTTGAATGGAGAAAAACCCGGCAGTATTGCGCCAGAAATTGGACAAGCATTACGACTGGTTATCAATATTGAAGCTGCGAAAAAACAAGGCGCAACATTATCGCCTGAAGTTATTCAGTCCGCTTATAAAGTCATTGGTGAATAACATAATCCCATTTATGCTTTGCTGAATCAATCAGCAGAGCATACCCCTATTATCAACAGAACTCGCTTACTCTCGAACGAATGATTATTTTCGTTTTTTTTATCTATAAAAGAAGCAAAATATACCCAATTTTTGTCGATTAAAAGTGCTTTACAATCACTAATCATAACAGATTGTAATTAAAAATTTACAGCTAAATAAAGTGATATTCCTAGAAAATTATTTAAATATGATTTATAGTAAACACATATTTATCTAAGTTGTAAAAAAATTATTACAAAGGTACCTATATGCGTAATCGTATTTGTAAACTTATTATGCTACTCTGTTTATCAACCCTTACTTTTTCATCGTTTGCTGATACAGCAAAGGAACAAAAGTATGTTGCTATTACAGCCATTGTTGAACATCCTGCATTAGATAATGTTCGAAGAGGGGTGGAAGATGAATTAAAAGATAATGGTTATATCAACGGTGAAAACTTAAAATTACAGTATGCCAGCGCTCAAGGCAGTAGTGCTAATGCTGTTCAAATCGCTAAACAATTTGCTGCCAATAAACCCGATGTGATTGTTGGAATCGCAACACCTAGCTCACAAGCTTTATTAGCGACGACTAAACGTATTCCAATCATTTTCACTGCTGTAACAGATCCCGTTGCCGCAAGATTAACCCCTAGTTGGGAAGCGTCAAAAACCAATGTAACCGGTGTTTCTGATGCACTACCGTTAGATGCGCAAATAGATATGATGTTAAAAATCAAACCAGATGCGAAAAACATTGGTTATGTCTATAGTCCTAGCGAAGTCAATTCAACTATTGTACTTAAACAATTACAATCAGCACTGGAAAAACGTGGTATGCAAATTATCGCGGCCCCTGCTCAACGTACTTCAGATATTTCTACAGCAGCAAGAAGTTTAAAAGGTAAAGTTGATCTGATTTATACCACTACCGATAACAATGTCGTTTCGGCTTACGAGTCTTTAGCAAAAGTCGCTAATGAAAGTAAAATACCTTTGTTAGCCTCCGATCCTGACTCAGCCGAACGTGGAGCCATCGCGGCCTTGGGAATGAGTTATTATGACTTAGGACGCCAAGCTGGTAAAATCGTTATCCGCATTCTTAATGGTGAAAAACCTGGCGATATTCCGCCACAAATAGGTAGCATTACACAGCTAACAATCAATAAAAAAGCGGCTGAGCGACAAGGCGTCGTATTATCTGAAGATGTATTGAAATCAGCAACGAAGATTGTTGAATAGTTTTTTAATTTTATCACAATACCGCTAATTTTAGCGGTTAATTTTAATAGGTTTTTTTCATGTCTTTTGAATTTTTAATAGGCTCGCTGGGAATTGGACTTATTTATGCCATTGTGAGCTTAGGTGTTTTTATATCTTTCCGTTTACTCGATTTTCCAGATCTAACAGCCGATGCCAGCTTCCCGTTAGGTGGCGCAGTATGTGGTTTATGTATTTATATTGGTATTGACCCTTGGATTGCCACACTTTTAGGTATGTTTGCGGGGTGTATCGCCGGTAGTTTGACTGGATTGCTTTATGTTAAGCTCAATATTTTGCAATTATTATCCAGTATTATTGTCATGATAGGTTTGTATTCAATCAATTTAAGGATATTAGGTCTTGGACGTTATATTACTCACGAAACAACTGAATATTCAGGATCACCGAATCTTGCGTTATTGGATGCGAAAACTATTTTTTCACCCTTTATTTCAGAAGACTACAGTAACCAATATATTGTTCAATCCGTTATGGTTTTTGGCTTTGTTGTTGTGGTTTGGTTATTGCTACATTTATTTTTAAACACCCAAATGGGATTGGCATTAAGAGCTACCGGTACAAACCAAAGAATGGCTAGATCTCAAGGTGTCCCAACGGGCAGCATCACCATTTTAGGTATGGCTATTTCCAATGGCTTAATCGCATTAGGTGGTTCATTATTTGTGCAAACCCAAGGCAGTGCTGATATTACCATCGGTGTGGGGACAATCGTTATTGGTCTTGCTTCTATTATCATTGGTGAAAGTATCTTCCCAACAAAACGTATATGGGCAATTATGCTGGCAGTTATTCTAGGTGCTATTCTTTATCGTTTATTCATAGCTGTTGCACTTAGTAATGAGTTTTTACACAAAATAGGCGTAGGCACGGAAGACTTAAATCTTATTACCGCAATATTGGTTGTACTTGCTCTTGTACTACCTAAGCAATTAAAAAAATACTCGAAAAAAAGAGGAAATAAACATGCTTAACGTTGAACAATTGCAATTAACTTTTAACCAAGGTACACCTATTGAAAATCACGTATTACGTGGCTTAAATTTAAATATAAAAGAAGGTGAGTTTGTTACGATTATTGGTAGTAATGGTGCGGGTAAAAGTTCGTTACTTAATATTATTAGCGGAGATTTACTTTGTGACTCAGGGCATGTCATCATCAATGGCAAAGATGTAACACGAGTTCCTGCCTGGAAAAGAGCAGGAATGGTTGCCAGAGTGTTTCAAGATCCGATGGTGGGAACCTGTGAAAATTTAACCATCGAAGAAAATCTTGCTATTGCTTATAATCGTGGACGTTGTTTTACATTACGCCCTGCACTTAATCGCAAAATTCAGTCCATATTTAAGGAAAAGCTTGCGACTTTAAATTTAGGTCTCGAAAATCGTTTATCCGATATGATGGGGTTACTTTCAGGAGGACAAAGACAAGCAATAAGTTTATTGATGTCGACCTTACAACCATCTAAAATTTTGTTACTCGATGAACACACCGCTGCACTTGATCCAAAAACAGCTCAATTCGTTCTAGATCTGACTAATGAAATAGTGGGCAAAAACCACTTAACGACCATGATGGTAACACATTCAATGAAACAAGCTCTAGAATACGGAAACAGGACCGTAATGCTTCATCAGGGACAAGTCGTACTTGATGTTTCTGGTGAACAACGTGATAAGATGACGGTAAATGACTTATTAGCTATGTTTGAAAAAACACGCGGTGAAAAAGTTACCGACGATGCCTTACTTTTAGGTTAATATTAACAAACAAGCAATATTCCTTATTAGGAGTATTGCTTTCTCTTTTTGTCTTTCCAATCAAACTCTCCAAACTTTAAGCTTTTTCAATTACTCACACAATGTTATCAAAGCATACGCTACTCAAAGATCACTTTTCCATATTAATGAATGGTCAATAATAAAGTACCTTAGCTTATGCTTTTTTTTAAATATTTAATCTACAGACATTAACTTCGATTCAATATTTTTCCAATAAAGAGCATAAATTTGACTCATTGTTATTATAGAGAGCACTTAACTAGACTATTGGCTAGATAGGTGTCAAACATTTAATGGAATTTTATAATCAACAGTCTAGTCTAAATAACAGATATGTTATTAGCATCAAACAAATTTATCACTCATTGGGCAGGTTAAATCTACAGATTAATATTTTTCATGCTATGAAAATTGAACTACGACATTACACTGAGATAACAATAGATATTTAATGGAATTTTGTAATCGACGACTTAATCTAGATAATAGACATGTTATTAACATCAAACAAACTTATTAACATTTGTAATAAGTATTAGGTAGATCCAATCTGCTGTTTGATATTATTCATGAGATACCGCTTTAAATGGTTTATTAAAAGCGATTAATAAGCTCATTTCCAGACTATATCCCTCTCTGCTCTTCTATTACGTTGATTTTAATTTCTTAAATCATAGATAGCAAAAAAGCCCAGCATCTCTGCTGGGCTCTCGCTCTTATTTAAAAGTCTGGCGGCACCCTACTCTCACATGGGTAATACCCACACTACCATCGGCACTACGGCGTTTCACT
>NZ_JBIDFH010000017.1:0-52659 GCF_046635745.1 Gilliamella sp. CG35 | reverse complement strand
TAATCGGTTATTTGATTGCACGTTGAAACAATCCGAAAACAGCTGCCTTATATCCATATCATTCCTAGAAATTATAGTTTTGTTTTTAGTTATTTTTGAATTTTAATTTTGATAAAAATTTTAAAGTTCTAAATTACATTGTTTTACAATTAAATGCAATTTTTTTTAGCATAATTTAGAATTAAATTAAATGTATAGCTGTGTTAAGTGTTTAAGATTAAGCTTGGTATTCACCACTAATTATTAATATAAAATAGTGTAAATTTTAGGTAAATCAATTATTGAAGCTTTAGAAGAAACCTCAAAAAATGATTTGTCGTTAATGTGGTTTATCCCTATGTATATAGGGAACACGTTGTTAGGTATTTTCCGTAACTGCTTCAAAGCGGTTTATCCCTATGTATATAGGGAACACTACGCCGCACGTTTAATTTCGGGGTTGTATCGCGGTTTATCCCTATGTATATAGGGAACACTCTCAAAAAAACTCATTTGCCGACCACGTCGGCGGTTTATCCCTATGTATATAGGGAACACCGACGGCAGTAAAAAATTAACTGCTGCAGTTAAGGTTTATCCCTATGTATATAGGGAACACCAAAAATTGAGACTGTTGATCCGCACCCGCATCGGTTTATCCCTATGTATATAGGGAACACTGCAACTGACGCAGTTTTAAACGCAGACGGTACGGTTTATCCCTATGTATATAGGGAACACACATATTTGATGTTTTTATTCATTTAAAATCACCGGTTTATCCCTATGTATATAGGGAACACTACATTTTTTAAATGTAACGATTTGGCTATCTCGGTTTATCCCTATGTATATAGGGAACACAAACATGTCAAAGCGGTATCTCATCATATCCCCGGTTTATCCCTATGTATATAGGGAACACGTTATGAATGTAACGCAAGAGGGAGCGAAGAGACGGTTTATCCCTATGTATATAGGGAACACTACAGCCTCATCCTCAGAACCGTGTTCGCCCCCGGTTTATCCCTATGTATATAGGGAACACTCTTCTAGTATCTGATTCATCATAACCGCATCGGGTTTATCCCTATGTATATAGGGAACACTCTTATTATAACTTATTGTTTATTAATTAAAATAGGGAGGTGTAAAATTCTACCGATTTTTTTGATTCTTTTTTGAGCAATTAAGGATTGAGCAATAACAGCTTAAATTTATAATTTAATCAAACTGTTAAATATGATTTATAAGGGAGCTTTTACAATACACGTTCTTGTAATTTTTTTGTCTACCAACCAATTTGCAATCATCATATGTCTGTAATCGATTGGTTAAAAGTTAATGACAAATTACCGTGCATTATACCTCTTTGTATTATTTAATCTTATTGCTCTTTCCATACATATTTGATACCAATTCATTTGTTGATATCATTTAAGTGAAAATATCGTTTAATTTTGTTTAATATTTTATTATTCTACATAATATTGGTGTAACGTTTATTATTGAATTGCGTAAAACATGTAACTAGCATAGAAAAAAAGCCCTAAAAGGGCTTTTTTATGGTTTTGGTAATGTAAATTTTTTGACCCCATCTTTCGCTTTAGTCTGTGCTAATGTCATAATTTCGATGAAATCTGCTTGATTTTTTTCAAAATCCTCAGCTGTTTTAAATTTCTCTAATGTATTTGGTTTTTGCTTATCGAATTCCCACATTGCTAAATAAACAGCCTCAAGTTTATTTGATGGTTTATCATTTATATTTAATTTATTTAGATCGCTCATTACTGAGTTGAGGAACTTATCGAAATAACTATCAGCGGTTACGCAACTTTTCAACGAAGGAAAAATGACATTATTTTTAGAGCCAAGACAAATCATATCAAGCTTAGTTCCTTTATTGATATTCATGGCATCATCTTTATTTTTTAATTCAAGCGAAACATATTCAAATTGATTTTTTCCATTTGCTACTACATAGGGATCGCCTGTCAAACTGGTTTTTACTCCTGATGCAACTGTTTTAATATTAACCAAATTTTTATCATATTTTTTTTCATAAACATATTGGTTATCACCATATTCTTTAATTAGCTGTGCAGCATTAACCGTTGGCATTGCATCCATAAAACCTGATTTTCCATTCGCTCTGAACACAGCTATATCATCTTCTATTAAAAATTCAATGATCCTTTTTGCATTTTCATTTGCTGAGACATTAAAACCAATACAAGCAAGGATGGCGCTAAAAACTACTTTTTTCATGTGATATTTCCTGTAACTTAAAATTTATAAAAAGCATAACTTAACAAATTAAATACAACTTTTCAAATTTTTTCAATAATATAATTTGTATTTACCATGTCAGTTAACATCACACATGTCATCGTAATGGTTTGTTGATCCAATTGTTTGGTCACCGTTTTATTGGTTTGATTTGGGTTGGGTTGCTTGCTTGACCTATAGTGTAATGTAAAAAGCCTATAGTCGGCAGATTTAGTTCACCCTAGGTTAGGTTGGATAGATAACTATATTTGGTGGTTTATCCCTGTGTATACAGGGAACACTAAATAGTCCCACATGGAACTATTTAACTAGCCGGTTTATCCCTGTGTATAAAGGGAACACTTGTGCGCCTCGTGGTGATTGTTGTAAAGTTACGGTTTATCCCTGTGTATACAGGGAACACTGATTCAAAAATATAATTATACGATTGAAGATCGGTTTATCCCTGTGTATACAGGGAACACTTAACAACGCCCTGACAAGCGGTCTATTTTTCCGGTTTATCCCTGTGTATACAGGGAACACATGGATTGATTATGGATTATTACAAAAAAACACGGTTTATCCCTGTGTATACAGGGAACACTTTCGGCAGAATAACAACTAATAAGATTAGCGCGGTTTATCCCTGTGTATACAGGGAACACCTGATTAATTTAATAATCAGCTCGTGATATTCCGGTTTATCCCTGTGTATACAGGGAACACTTCGTAAAGCAACTCGCTAATTGATTGTTTTTCGGTTTATCCCTGTGTATACAGGGAACACCCCTGTCACGTGGCAGGGAAATGTATACGAGCCGGTTTATCCCTGTGTATACAGGGAACACATACACATAATCTATATTTTGACCAATAAAAACGGTTTATCCCTGTGTATACAGGGAACACTATCGTTGATATTTTTCAACTGGGTTTGTAAAAGGTTTATCCCTGTGTATACAGGGAACACCCTTATTATAACCCATTGTTTATTAATTAAAATAGTAAGGTGAAAAAATCTACCAAATTTTTTGATGCTTTTTTGAGCAATTGATAATTAAGCATTAACGGCTTAAATTTATAATATTATCATAATGTTAAGCGTAATTAGTAAGGAATTTTGTACGACATTTTTTTCTATAATTTTTGTTCGCACCACGCAATAGTGAGTTGATCGGCATATTCCTTAGTCATTTTTTCTGTGGCACTGCTTAACTGTGTAAATTTTTGGCTTATGATCTCTTTACTGGGTAGTAATCGAGCCCTTTTATATTATTATTTTTTAAATGAAATCTAGCCATGTCCCACTTAAAATATGCGTTTTCTCATCTAGATTATTATTATTTATAGAAGGATATTCCTTGTGGTAACAATTACACTATTGTAACGAGTTTTTTTGATTACGATACTCTATGACCCTTTTGTATATTTAGTCACATGCCCTAAATTTTAAGGTCAATCTATATTATTCTTTGACCTTTAATAGAAGGTGTTATGCTTTTAGAAGTAATGATAAAATAGCTTTTACTGTTTTCATTGGGGTGTTAATTAAGTTTCTCAATAATTAATTTTTTATATTTATAATCAGTACTAAAAGAACCTTTTTCATTCCATATAGTATCCGTGACTTTTATGTATAGAATATTGTCATTCCAAACCAAATCCCAAATAATCCATTTTTCTGTTTCGAAACAAAAATTATGCTCTATATAATCATGTTTAATCTTATATAAGTCTATAATTGATTTTGATCCTTCATAATCTAAATAAAAGGTAGTAAAATGCGTTTTTGCCTTATTTATATAGGGTATTCCTTGTAAAGTAATGGTATTATTTTTGTTATCCTGAATTTTAACCTCGCTATCTTCATAAGATGAAACTGTAATAATATCCTTATTCAAGGGCTTCCAATAACCATAATAGTCATGAATTTTCATGGATTCGTTATCGTTCAAATTATTTATATAGGTTTTATTGTTCACTTTTAGGTATGATTCTGTTTTTATGAATCTTTTATCATTTTTTTCAATCATTGGGTCATAAATTTTTTTCATATGACGGAATTCTTCTGCGCTGCTTTTTTCTTCTATAAAGTTTATTGAAAACTTTTTTAGATTATTAGCTTCACTATTTGTTGTATAACTACCTACCAGAAATAAAAAAATAGATAAGAAAAGGTGTTTTATCATTTTGTTTTAACGCTATGTAATTTGTGTTATATCGGTAATTTATCTTTGTGTATGCGGGGAAACATGGTCGCTGCCGACAATTTCACTGTCCACAAAAAAATAGGCAATTTCTTTTTCAGCTGATGATAATGAGTCAGAACCATGAACGGCATTTTCAGTTACGTTGTCAGCAAAATCTGCACGTAATGTACCTGTAGGGGCTTTTGATAAATCCGTTGGGCCCATAAGATCACGATAACGTTTGATAGCATTTTCACCCTCTAATACTTGTACTATAATCGGACCAGAAATCATAAATTTAATTAAGTTATTGAAAAACGGTTTTCCTTGATGTTCGGCATAGAAACCTTCAGCTTGTGTTTGGGTCAATTTAAGCATTTTTATTGCAATGATATTAAGATTTGCTTGAGTTATTCGAGTTTCTATTTCGCCCATTAAATGTTTTTTTATGGCATTGGGTTTAATAATTGATAAAGTACGTTCAATAGCCATTGTGCGTTATCCTTGTTAATCTGAAGTAAATTGGATTCGTGTTATTTGTCCACTTTCATCGAGTAATAATAATCGATGTTGTCCTTTTTTAACGATTGTTAATGCGATTTTATCATTATCAGTTGATTGGGCAACAAGTTCTCCATCTAGAAACCACCATTTTTCGCCCACTCCACCTTCGGCAAACAGTTCGATATTTATTTGATTTTGTCCCGGTAGCGATTTAACAAATTGCTGGTTTTTCAATCCGATAATCGTTAGTGTAGAAAAAATATTTTTTTCCATTATAGGACAATCTTTATCGATTGGTGGAATAAGTGAATTTCTTCGCTCTTTCGGTAATAACCAGTTTTCCAGTGCTATAGGCCAAAGTGCTATTGTTTTTTTCTGAGCACCAGCACAATCAGGCGCAACACGTTTTCCTTGATCATTAATCCATACATTTATCCAACCAGTGCGATAAATAGTTTTAAGTTCATTTAATGAATTTTGCGTTGGTGGAATCATGTTATTTAATACCCAAGCCGTTTTTTGACGGTGACAATTATCATCTGTTACAGGTAATATTTGTCCAGTAGGCCAACATATTTTTTCTGATGTGACCGAGTCCGGTTTAACCGAAATTGGTAACGGTCGATTAATTCGATTTTCTTTATTTAATAATATTGAGTTTACTTGTTGCAAAATTGGGGTAGCGGTAATTGCACCATATTGACCTATTACTGGTGTTCCGTCAGGACGACCAACCCATACTCCAATTAAGTAACGAGGATTGATGCCGACAGCCCATGCGTCTCGATATCCATAGCTGGTTCCTGTTTTATAATAAACGCGATTATTATTAATAAGCATTTGTTTTGTGATCCATGCACTACCCTCAGAAATTAACGGTTGATTAATGATAGGTTCATTTTGAGTAAATCTTAAAGGGCTAACTTCACCTTGTCGAGCAAAGGCACTGTAAGCACTCACTAAATTATCCATTCTTAACGAAGCCCCACCTAAAATATAAGCGATATTAGGATTGTTGCCTTGTGAAATCAATGGCAACCCCACGCTAAAAAGTTTAGCTGCAAATCGTTTTGGACCATAGAGTTCAATAAGTTGTACTGCCGGAAGATTAAGGGATTTTCGCAGTGCATTTGAGGCGCTGACGGGTCCGTTAAAATCTTCGTCAAAATTAGTGGGTCGATAATCAGTACTTATACGCGGCACATCTTGCAGTAAAGATTCAGAATGAATCATTCCATCATCAATCGCAAAAGCATAGATAAAGGGTTTTAATGTTGAGCCTGGTGATCGTAGTGCTTTAATCATATCAATCTGTCCAAAGCGTTCTTTATCATTAAAATCCGCTGATCCTAAATATGCTTTCACCGTCATATCAGTATGATCGACAACTAATATCGCAAGCGATGTTTTAGGGGGTAACTGTTTTTTGCGGTTTAATACCATATCTTCAAGATGATATTGAAGTGAAGGATCAATAGTTGAATGAATAATTTCATCATTAGGATATTGCTGCTTTAAACGATAAGATAGCAATGGGGCAAGTTGTGGGGATTTGCGAGGATGTACCCACACTTCATCTTGCTTAACTTGCTCAATAATTGCTGGTGTCCAGACTTGATATGTTGCTAGGCGATCCAAGACTTTGTCGCGTGCTTGTTTGGCTCGCTCTGGGTATTTATCCGGTCTTAATCGGCTTGGCGCTTGGGGTAAAACCGCTAATAAAGCAGCTTCGCTACGAGTTAACGCACTGGGTTTTTTACCAAAATATGACCAGCTCGCAGCACCAATACCTTCTATTGTTCCCCCATAAGGAGCATGGTTAATATATAGCGTGAGTATTTCTTTTTTACTGTAATGCAGTTCAAGTTGTAAAGTTCGAAATATTTGCTTTAATTTACCTGAAAGCGTTCGTTCATGAGGATAGAGTAATCTGGCAACTTGCATTGATATTGTACTACCACCAGATATAATTCTATCATTATTGATATTTTGCCAAGCAGCACGAAGCAAAGAAAAAGGGTTTATCCCAACATGTTCATAAAAATAGCGATCTTCGTAATTTAATAAAACATCCAGATAATAATCAGGGACTTCATCGAGTTTTACGGAATAACGCCAAATACCATTTTCATCAGCAAATCGCCACAAAGGTGTTCCGTCTTGTGCAACTATTGTTTGAGTAGGTTTATTTTTTGAAATTGATATGGGAAAAAGGTAATCAGCGATGAGAAACATAATTAACCCAAAAAATCCGAAAATGAATAGCCAAATAAGAAGTTTAAAAAGGCGTTTTATTATCTTCATTGTCATTATCTAATTTCAGGAGTTAACAGAGATTTTTACACAAAAACACCGCCAATTTTATTTGGCGGATGTTTTGATGATAATTAATTTAATGAGTTTATACTGCTAATCATTTTTAATTTTAGGTTGAAATATTGTCATCATATCTAGTGTTTGACCAATCGCAAATCTTTCCGGTCGATACATTGATTCAACAAATGGAGAAGGCACCATATAGCTACCTGGCGTCACTGCTCTAACTAAATAAGCCATACGTTCACCGTACAAATTTCTGCCGATATAATTTTGGATATCAACAGCCGCTACGTATCTATCATCACGATATTGCTGATAACGAATATGACTACTATCTTGATTATTGAGTAAATTGGCTAACCCAGGAATAGAATCTAAACTGACATTACTGCCTATAAGATTTTGATTTTCCAATTCTAATCCAGCAGGTAAGAAATCAACAATTAACGCATCTTGAATTCTTTCTCGCGATTTTACATCTAAGATGACAAGCATCATTGTACCCACTTTTACATCTGTAGGAATAATAGGGTTGCCTTTCATATCATAATAACTTCGACTGATCCTTAAGATGTTCCCATTTGATGTTGGTGCAGGTGCTGTTTTAGCATAACCTGATACGGTTAATTTAATATATAGCGGTTTATCATTTTGTGGGTTACTGATAGTTAATCCGTGATTTATATCGTTAAAATTAAAATTACGTTTAAATGACCCACTAGCCGAAGTGACTTCATTATTCACTGCTACTTTAAACTTCTGTGTGCTTTTGCGTTGTTCTAACGACCATCCCGCAATAAACAGTGAATTTAATTCTTGCGTTGATAGATAACGTTTGTCATTTAATAAATCAGATAATTTAAATAGATATTCAGTTTGCAAATTCGTACCAATTTTATTTTCAACAAGAATCGCTAATACTAAAGCGTCATCACGAAGTTCACTACCGTAATCACCATAATAATTAATGTCGTTTTCGTAATTTGTATTTTTCACTTCTTCCATCAAAGCTCGATATAATTCTTCATAACCGGTAAGTTTTGCCGTTAATGCTAACTGCATTATAGGTAGTGGAGATAACGCTATGTTATTGTCTATAATTTTTCGAGATAGATTTTTAATTTCATTACGCATTATCGAAGTAATTTTATCTTGTTTTGCCATTAACATTAACGCATAAGCTTTTATCGAAAGCTCTGTATGATCATATCTATCTGAATTTTGATAATAATATCTCATGTTATCAAGAACTGAAGAGGAATAGATATACTCTCCAATTCGTGTCATCGCTGAATTGAGTGCTTTATCATTCACTTGATAACCTCGTTCTTTAGCTTGAAGTAGAAAATCAGTGGCATAGACAGTAAGCCAATATTCTTCATTACTTTCACTACTCCAAAGACCAAAACTACCATTGCTTC
The DNA here is from genome assembly GCF_046635745.1 of Gilliamella sp. CG35. Classification (NCBI taxonomy): domain Bacteria; kingdom Pseudomonadati; phylum Pseudomonadota; class Gammaproteobacteria; order Orbales; family Orbaceae; genus Gilliamella; species Gilliamella sp. CG35. Next base: position 43,976 of record NZ_JBIDFH010000017.1, on the reverse strand, counting down.
TTTGCATTGATAAAATACGAGAAATCCCTAATTGAACATTTTGACGACGTTCTTCATCCGAATCGGTTTTGATGCCTAATGCAGCTAGCTGTTCACTATTAGCATATAAAGATGGAAATAAGCCACTTGTAGTTTGTTCCAGACATCCATAAGGATACGCAAACAATTCTTTGATATATTGGGCAACATTTAACGGTGGCTGATTAGAAACAATTAATTGAGCGCTAACAGTATTATCAATTAAATTATCTAAATTAGACGGGGATAGCATCCAACTTTCACCTGCATCAATTGCTTCAACATAACTTTTGTAGGTTGCAGAATAGGCAGGCCTGACTCCTAATTTCCATGAACGGTTGATTTTATAATCCGATCCATCATTCAATTTAATTCCTGTTACGGTGACTGTTATGGTTCCTTGACCATAGCCGTAATCAGCAATAATAGGGATTTGAATAATATTTTTCTGCTTTGTATCAAGCTTAAGATTGATAGATTTCGATTCCGTTTGATAAACCAGTCCTGAGGTTGCGACATCAATTTTCATGGTTTGAGTTGTATCAGTCAAATTATGGATATCTAATGCTAATTCAGCACGATCTCCACCTGATATGAATCGAGGAATAGACAATTCAGCAATCACAGGAGAAGCAACAATCATCGCTTGCTCAGCTTTACCAAAGCGGTTGTCATCCCATGCTTGCGCCATTAAACGTAATTCTCCATTAAAATTTGGTAATGCTAATTCAACAATTCCTTCACCATCTTCATTTAATTGGATCGTTTTGAGTTGTTGAGCAACGATGTTTACTTCCGTTAATGGTCTTTTACCGCCTGCGGCTACCGCATCACCACCAAAACTCATTTTAATGTTTCGTCCTTTTGCCTCAATTAACTTGCCGTATACGTCATACTGATCAACATCATATCGTTTACGTCCTAAAAATGAGGTATAAGGATCGGGCGTTGCAAAATTAGTTATATTCAACACGCCTGCATCTACCGCAGAAACTAAAACTGTTACGGTATGATCTTTATTAATTGCTTGTTTATCCATTCTTATTTTAATTGGAATGGTTTTTTCTGGCTCGGTTTTATTCGGTGCGTCAATCGTGATATTTAATTGACGATTTGACGTGTCTAACGGTAAATAAAGTAGACCTACCGCCCGTTTAACCGTTTGTACTTCAGCATTCGTCGATGGTCGGATAATCATTGCATTTATATAAATATCGTGACGTTTCCAATCATTAATTGGAATTTCAACTTCAAGACCTTCATCGTCAACGGTAATTTCTTTTTTCCATAATGTTCCATCGTTGGTTTCAAGTGATATGTAACCTGAACCGGCAGCCGGTGCTTGTACGTGTACTTTTGCTGTATCACCAACCGAATAAAATGCTTTGTCTATACTCAATTTTACCTGATCTGGACGCAAATTATTTGTACCTTGAGTATTATCTTCCCAGTCATAGCCAGCCCAAAAACGAATGTTACTTACTACATTGGTATTTGGATCAACAATTTCCATTCGATATGCCCCATAATCATCAGGTTGATAGCTGACTTTAGCTGTAGCGTTTTCATCAATGGAAATCCTATTTTCTGAAACAACAAACTCTTTTAAAGTTGAATGTTGCTCCCAACCACTTCCATCAGACCAAGACCAATAATAATTTCGACGCTCACGCACTACACGGGCTATTAAATTATTAGTAGCAAGTTTTTCACCTTGCTTATTCACGTAAGCGACTTCAAACTCCGCTAAAGCGCCAATGTCAACAGTTGGACGCTCACTATAAGTATCCATCTGCCAATTGTAATAAGGTTCGTCACTAAATAAAGTACGTAAAGCGGGAAGTTGATTTGCTGGCCAAATATCTTGAGTTGCATAACGAGTAACTGGTCTTCCACCCGAATCCAATAAACTTATATTTGTCACGATTCTAATAGGTTTTTTTACACGAGCCCACTGATTTGCACTAAGCTTGATTTCTGTTTTACCATTATTATCCAAAGTTTCATCAATTTCAGACAACTCAGTATAATCTGTCTCACCTTGAACATTTCCGATTTTAAAATCATTTAATCCCTGAACAGTTCTTAAATTTTTATAATAGTTCCTACCATTCAATTTATTCCCAGAAGCTGGTGCACCATAGAGATACCAACCTTTTATACTAAATTCCACGTCTTGATCAAATGATATAGGTTCATTAGAAGGCGCTTTGATTTCCATTGCCATTCTTTCTGGCAGGAACTCTTCTACTTTAAAATAAGAAAAACGATAGTTGTCATCACCGACATTAATACGAAGTGACCATTTACCTGTTGGCGCATCATTTGGTATCGTGAACTCAACTTGATATAAACCATGCGTGTCTGGTTCTTTTTTTACGTAACCACTTGCTATAACATTATCGTCAGAAGAGAGCACCTCAACCATGATTGGTTGATCAGGTAATTGTTGTCCATCAGCATCACGTAATAATGCGTTAAAATAAACCTTTTCACCAGGACGATATAAATCGCGAGGCCCAAAAATAAATAATTGTTTTGAATAAAAAGTTGAACCAGATAGATTAAAGTCCGTTAAATTTAGGCCATTACGATTAATGGTGACAAATGAAGTCTGTCTTCCATCATCGGCTGTTAATAATGAATAATTAGATCCTTCTGGTAATGTGATCTCAGCAAAACCTTCATTATTCGTTTGGAATGAAAGGGTATTACAATTATTATTGTTGTCATTTGAGGAGTTAACACAAAGTAGCGATAAATTTATGTTTGGTAACGGTTTGCCATTATCTAATCCATGAGTCATCACCAATAATTTACCATTGTTGTAAGCATGAATAGCTATCCCAATATTACTGATTGAAAATAATGTGGCAGGCAATTCATCATTATAAGATCCAGCTTTATCCATTATTGCAAGATAAATGCCTTCCTTATTTATTTCTGAAAACTTAGATAAATCCAGTAATAGTGTTTCTTGAGTATTTGGTGTAGGATTCAGATCAAACCTTGAAGAAAAAGATAAATCCATATATTCTTCAAAATTTTGTGAACGCCAAGTATAATAACGGTTTATAAATCCGTAATTCGTAATAAATTTAGCTAACTTTTCTGGTTTGATTCGATAAAAATTTATATCGACTTTATCAATATTCAGTGTCGTAACCGGTAAACCATTCATGGATTTGCTGGGTAATAATACTCCACTACTTGAAAAAGCGATAAAAGGCTCACGATTTTGGGTATTAATTTCAATTTGATATACTGAGGATAAACTCTTATCATTGATAGCAGATAGCATTTTATCAATGGTCAAGGTTAACTTACGATTCGGTTCAAGGAATCGATACCTTAATTCCAAACCGTTATTTGAAAGCTCCCATGCGCCATCAACCGTTCCTTTTTCCTTATCGACAAGTCTTAGAAGATTGGAAAAATTGAGTTTAGGGTTAACCGGAACAGAAAACGTAACAACTAAAGTACTCGAACCATCAAGTATCATTTCTGAGGTATCAAGGACAGTAAAAGGGTTATTTTTATATTTTTCTTTTAACTCAGGAGTAACAGTAAATATACTTTGAGTTTGATTATTTTGATTCGAATTAATCTTTGAAGTATTGTCATTGACAGATTGAGTTGTTGTCTGACTATCTTTGTTTTCATTAGCTATCGATGAAGATTTATTATTATTATCACAACCGATTAAAACCAAAATTAAGCTCAACACGCTTAACCCTTTAATAAAGCTCATTATTTTTCACCTATTTTCTATTCCAAATATTACATTATCAACATTTTTTGATTATCTATATTATGCACTGCCTAAAAACGTTTGGCAAAAGTTGTTTTTAAAGACAATGCCACTCCTTCAAGTATGTCTGATAAAAAAATTATCTTTTATTAAAACATATTGTTAATAGAAACTATTGCCATTAGATGAAGAGACAAAACTCATTTATTCATGAAAATAAATGAGTTTTGTAAATAGTGGAAGGCGCTTCGTTACAAAAGCGAACAAAATTATGAATTGGCGCTAGCTAACGTCATTAATCTTTTCATTAAAAAATTTAAAATAACACCATAAAGGGGTAAGAAGAATAATCCACAAATTAAAATTTTAAAGCTATAGTCAATCGAGGCTATTTCGATCCAATGATTCGCCATAAATTCGTCGTTACTTTGATAAAAGGCAATCGCAAAAAAGACAATAGTATCAATACCATTACCTAATACCGCTGACGCCGAAGGCGCAACCCACCACGCTTTATTTTTTCGTAAATAATTAAACACGGTAATATCCATCAGTTGCCCAACCAAATAAGCAGCAAAACTGGCTAATGCAATACGAAAGACAAAACTGTTAAAATCACACAACGCTGAAAATCCCATCCAATGCCCTTCGAAAAATACAACCGAAATAGAATAAGAAAACAGTAAGGCCGGTATCATGACAACAAAGATAATTTTTCTGGCAAGGCTGGCACCAAATACCCGAATGGTTAAATCGGTGGTTAAAAAGATAAATGGAAAGGTAAATGCTCCCCATGTGGTATGAAAACCGAAGATATCAAACGGGATTTGTACCAAATAATTGCTTGATGCAATAACTAAGATATGAAAAAAAGAGAGCCAACAAAGTGCTTTACGCTGCTGAGCTGGAGTAAATTTTTTCTGTAATGAGTCTGAGTGAATATTCAAATACATATTCGTTTCCTTTTTTGAATGGGGTGAGAGAACCCATGATGTTTAACGTAAAAATGATGTAATTAAGGTAAAAATGTCGGATTACCTGAATTTAATTACATCAATATTTAATATTTTCAACTTGTTATACAAAATAATCGTTGATGATTTGCCTGCATTCATTTAATCGTCAGACACGACTATGTTGTGACATCGGTTAAATATTGATTTAACCCTTTTTCACGCAGCTCACAACTTGGGCACTGACCACATCCGCCGTCAACCCCGTAATAACAAGTGTGAGTGTGTTGTCGGATATAATCAAGATAACCGAGTTTATCAGCCATTTCCCATGTTTGCGCTTTAGTGAGATACATTAAAGGGGTGATGATGTTAAACGTGTAATCCAAGGCTAAATTCATCGATACATTCATGGATTTAATAAAGATATCTCGACAATCCGGATAACCACTAAAATCAGTTTCACATACGCCAATAATAATATCTTGAATAGCGTGTTGTTTGGCATAACACCCCGCTAACAATAAAAATAGCATATTACGCCCGTCAACAAAGGTATTCGGATAATTCCCTTCTTGAGCGGCTTTGATTTCTTGTGAGTCATCAATCAAGGCATTATTGGTCGTTTGTTTGATCACTGAAGTATCAATAAGGGTTTGCTTTACACCAAGGTCGTCAGCAATCCATTTGGCTTTTTCAAGCTCAATGGCATGTCGTTGACCGTATTGAAAGCTGATTGTTTCAACGTTTTCACGTCCATAATCAGCAATGGCTTGCAGCAGGCAAGTGGTCGAATCTTGCCCACCCGAAAATATCACAAGTGCTTTACGATGTTGCATGAAAAAATTCCTGTTAGGCTGATGAGATTAGCGATTATCGACTTTTTCAGGATAAAGATCGTGATTAGCTAAACGATTAAGCGCAATTTGTTCCCAGTGAGTACCGGGTTTACCGTAATTAGCATAAGGATCAATAGAAATACCACCACGTGGCGTAAACTTACCCCAGACTTCGATATATTTGGGATCCATTAATTTAATCAGATCTTTCATGATGATATTAATGCAATCTTCATGATAATCACCATGATTACGGAAACTAAACATATAGAGCTTAAGTGATTTACTTTCGACCATTTTGATATTCGGTACATACGAAATGTAGATCGTTGCAAAATCAGGTTGACCGGTGATAGGACAAAGACTGGTAAATTCCGGACAATTGAATTTTACAAAATAGTCATTATCAGGATGTTTATTATCAAAGGTTTCCAGAATTTCTGGACAATAAGTTGTAGGATAGCGAACAGACTGATCGCCTAATAGTGTAACGTTACTCATAATTTTCCTTAGTTTTTTTGCGTGGGAGGTTTACGAACCACGTGATAAGGCGCACACCTTACCTTTTTTTGTGATAAAAGTCTAGCCTATAGCTTAATCACTTAGCATAACGGCGTTAAACGCAAAGTTAACTTAATTTGCTTGAAAATTGGGTCATTTTGGTTAAACAATAGCAATGCGTGTTGAATAAGAAAGTTGTCATCATCAACGGGATAACTCACAACGTTATCACTATTTTGATGATGACAAATTTGGAGGATAATGTTAATAAAAGCTAAAAACTAAGATTTACTTCGATTTCACTGCTTTGTAAAAGTTGTCCAATTTATCTTTAGCTTCCGCAAGTTCTTTTTCAGCATCATTTAATTTTGCGGTTTTTTCGGCAATTTTTTGGTTATCACCTTTGAGTTTTGCCTCTGCTAAATCTTTTTGTCTTTCTGCCATTTTTTCAGTCTTATCAGTAATATTATTTTTGTATTCTGCCTCTAAATTATTATCTTTACAATGCATTTTGACATTTAACAATGCTTTTTCTAATCCTTGAACACGTTCAACATTATCTGTTTTTTGGGCTTCAGTAATTTGTGCTTCAATTGCCTCTTTTTTGCCGGCACAGGTTTGCCCTTCATGATCATCAACGTTTGCGGCACAAACACCTAATGTAAGGGTTGTTAAAAAAGAAAGCAGTGTTAATTTACTTACAGACGACTTAATTGTTGATTTCATAATAATTCCTCTTAAGTTTATTTTCTTAATTGAACACAATCGACTTTATGGTTTTTGCCTTTCGTTAATATTAAACTTGCTCGCTCTCTTGTCGGTAAAATGTTTTCGATCAAATTTAATTCATTGATTTCTCGCCAAAGACGATTAGCGATATTTATCGCTTCTTGTTCTGGAAGCTGTGAATAGTGATTAAAATATGAGTTAGGATCACTAAAGGCGCCAGCTCGAAATTTTAAAAAACGATTCACATACCAATCATGTAGAAGCGACAAATCTGCATCAACATAGATCGAAAAATCAACATAATCTGAAACAAAGACTCGGTTGGTATTTTGTGTAAAATTTAAGGTTCCTTGTAATACGTTTAATCCTTCTAAAATAAGAATATCAGGACTATCTATAACGATTTCTTCATTATCAACAATATCATAAACCAGATGTGAATAGACGGGTGCTTTAACTTGAGATTGACCTGATTTTACATCAGCAACAAAATTGATCAACCTTTTAATATCATAAGATTGTGGAAAGCCTTTTTTGTTCATTATGCCACGCTCTTCAAGATATTTATTAGGATATAAAAAACCATCCGTTGTGACTAATGCAACTTTTCGATGTTCAGGCCAACGACTTAATAGTGCTTGTAAAACGCGTGCAGTCGTACTTTTACCTACTGCTACACTCCCTGCTATACCGATAACGTAAGGGATTTTTTGGGTTTTACCTAAAAATTTAGCAAGAACAGCCTGACGGCTAAAACTATTATTAATATAATAGTTGAGCAATCGGGATAAGGGTAAGTAAATTTCGCTGACTTCATCTATGGACAAATCTTCATTAATCCCTTGCAATGAGGTGAGTTCCTGAGGGGTTAATGTCATGGGTTCAGCATTACGCAAACTAGCCCATTCTTGGCGGCTAAACTGCATATAAGGACTAAGATGATTTTTCATCATGTCGTGTTCTCAAATTCCATCTATTTAAATTCATTGGGTTAAGATTATACATAAATCTTACTTTTTACAATCATAAATTAGCATTAATGCATGATCGTAGCTATATTGAAGACTTACTGATAAAATAGCCTAAATAAATATTTGTCCTATTATTAAACAGAGATTATATGTTAAAAACCAAATCGAAACAAAAACCGAAAAAAACCCGTCAAGAGATTAATGAAGAATCTTGGGCACTCAAGCGAAAACGCAAACATAAAGGCTTACCAAGTGGTTCTCGTTTCAATAATGAAACCAAAAAAAATAAACCAACAGCTAAAACCGTTAAAGATCCGCGTATTGGTAGTAAAAAACCGATTTCGTTAATTGCTGATGAATCAGTGAAATCGACCAATAAAATCAAACAACCGAAAACGCAAAAATTAGTTTTATCACCCGAGCAAGAATTGGAACAACTGGAAAACGATCCTAAATTAGAGCAATTACTTGATTTAGTCGAAAGTGGAAGCCAATTAACAAAAGAGCAACAAACATATCTCGATACTAAATTAAATCGTATCGATGAATTGATGCAGCAACTCGGTTATAGTGTTGATGATTTTGAAGATGAAGAAGAGAAACAAGAAGATATTGTAAGTTTATTGAAACGTAATTGACGTCATATCTGAACAAATTTACATTAATTTATTGTGATATATAATGCGATGAATTTGTGATAGTTTGGCTGTTAAAATATCAATATCAATCTGTTCCGTCGACTGAATGTACAATCAAATATTTAATAATGAGAGCCAATCATTATGCCTATGTTAATCATGCTTAGTTTATATATTGGACTATTTATTTGTACTTTACTCTATCTTCGAAAAACGAATCGGATTAAATTTCGTGTTAAGGCAAAACAGAAAACGATTTTAAAAGGTCATGGAAAAAGTCATGTCAAAGACAAAATTAGACGAAAATAATAGCTTAGCAGAAGCACAATTGTGGGATCAAAGTTTAATTGAAAAATACAATTATTCAGGCCCACGCTATACTTCTTATCCTACTGCGTTAGAGTTTAATGAAAATTTTAGCCAACAAGACTTTATCTTGTCCGCCACCCGCTTTGCGGATAGACCTTTATCGCTTTATGTTCATATCCCATTTTGTCATAAACTTTGTTATTTTTGTGGGTGTAATAAACTGGTTACCCGACAAACCCAAAAAGTCACCCAATACTTAGATATACTGGAACGGGAAATAGCTTCACGTTCTCAGTTATTTAAAGATCGCACCGTCACTCAAATGCATTGGGGAGGCGGTACACCGACTTTTTTAACGCATGACGAGATTACTCGACTTATTACCTCGTTAAAAAAGCATTTCCATTTTGATACCCACGCTGAACTTTCAATCGAAATCGATCCAAGGGAAATTACCCCACAAACTATCGATCATCTAGCCAATTTGGGCTTTAATCGATTAAGTATGGGGATTCAGGATTTTAATCATGAAATTCAGTATTTAATTAATCGTGAACAAGATGAACAACTCATTCGATCCTTGATCCTTCAAGCAAGAAAAAACCGTTTTCATTCAATTAGTTTAGATCTTATTTATGGATTACCTAAACAAACGGTTGACAGTTTTACCGAAACATTGGATAAAGTGATTGATATTTCACCCGATCGTTTAAGTGTCTTTAATTATGCCCATTTACCTAGCCGATTTGCAGCACAACGCAAAATTAAAGACCACGATTTACCTAATGCTCATGCAAAATTACAGATTTTACAGACCAGTATTCAAAAGTTAACCCAAGCAGGGTATCGCTTTATTGGTATGGATCATTTTGCAAAACCGACTGACGAACTGGCAATTGCCCAGCAGCAAAATAAATTACATCGAAATTTCCAAGGTTATACCACCCAAGGGGAGGCAGATTTATTAGGGCTTGGCGTATCAGCAATTAGTATGCTGGGTGATAGTTATGCACAAAATCAGAAAGATCTTAAACTTTATCAACAACAAGTTGAATTAAGTGGTAATGGTTTATGGAAAGGGTTTTCCTTAAATGAAGATGATAAAATTCGTCGTGATGTGATAAAACAGCTTATTTGTCATTTCTATTTAGATAAACAAGCGATTGAACAGCAGTATCAAATCCGATTCGATCACTACTTTAACGAAGATTTAACCTTGCTTGACCCATTAGTCAAAGATGGATTAGTCACAGTAACAGACGATGCCATTATCGTTAATCCTAAAGGTCATTTGCTTATCCGTAATATTTGCATGTGTTTTGATAGCTATATGAGACAACAAGCACGGCAACAGCAGTTTTCAAGGGTGATTTAGTCACTAGTCAAACCACCCTCTTTCGATGATGTATTAAAGGCAAAGTTACGGTAAAAACCGTAACTTTTTTTCTTGTGTGGAATTATCAGTTAATGACAAGCTAAATAAACTCTAAATTTGGTTGTTTGTGCAATGACTTCAACACTTTTGAAGGTTTCGTCTAAAATAGCTTGATAAGGTAAAAATGAGTTTGCCACAATACAAAGGTAACCATTTAGTTTCAAGTGTTTTTTCGCTTCTTTAATCAGTGTGTTTACTGCCGTATAACTGGTTTCTTTACCGTCATGAAAAGGGGGGTTAGACACAATAAAATGATATTTATCATTAATATTTGAAAATACATCGCTGGCAACAACTGTTGCATCAATATGATTGGCAATTAACGTTGCTTTACTTGATTCAATGGCAGCAACGCTAACATCAGACAAAGTAAGATTGATTTCAGGATACAATTTACCCAACACGGTTGATAACACCCCTGCTCCGCATCCTACATCTAACACATTGCCTTTAATAATATCAGCATGATCAACTAATGCATTTAATAGCAGTTCACTTCCGGCATCTAATCCTTTTTGACTAAACACGCCCGGTAAACTCTTAATCTCAATATCTTGATCTTCAATGGATAAATGATAATTTAACCACCATTCACTAAGATCAAATGCCAAACGACTTTCAGCTTGAAAATGATACAAACCACAACGCCTTGCGCTGTCAATTTTTTGGATGACACCAAAATCAGCGAGAAGCGACTCAACACTTTTCACCCCCGTTCGATTTTCACCAACAATAAAAATATCACTATCTTTTGGCATATTATTTAATAGATAAGAGAGCTGAAATTGGGCTTCGCTTTTTGTTTTTGGCCAATAATAGATTAACGTATTCATGCCGTTATAAAAATCTTTATCAGGCAGAAGAGAAAAATCGATTTCAGTGCCCTTACGACTATTTTTTAGACGCAAATAGGTATGAAATTGTGAACAATGAATTTTAACTTGATTAGCCGCAATAACAATAGGATAACTATCTTGAATATCACCAGCAATAATAACTTTTTTATCGCTAAAAAATGTTTGATGACGTTCAAGTACTTGACTTGCAGGAGTAAAAGCGGATGTTGCCATAATGCCTCAATGAAAAACCTTTATAAATTGATGCGATGATTATACAATTAACCATCTTTAATCTCTAATAAAAACCGAATGTCGATAATGTCACAACGTGATTGGTACTTACAACAATGCAATATTACGCAATATGTGTTGCGTAAAGCAAATGTTTTTAAAGGTGAAGTGGTAAACCATATTGACGATGAAATTCGTTTAATTGTTGTCGCTGAGCAAAAACCCACGCAAAAAATTTATTTTGATATTTTAAATGCGATTCGCCTTAATCAAGAGCAGGTACTTTTTTTAACGCCTTCACAATTAATCATCCCCTCAGATGATATTGATAAGGTTATATGGTTTATTGACATAAATCCTGATGAATCTTGGAAACGTGCATTAACGATTCAAACAACGGATTTAATTTCTTTAGCTAAAGCTCCACAACAAAAACGCCAACTTTGGCAACAATTATGCGAATATGAAAACTATTTCCACCCTGACCGACAATGATTTACCCGATGCTTTTGAGTTAGAACAACAATGCCACTTGATTCCTTGGTCAAAGCAGACGTTCTATTCAAATCAAGGCGATCATTATTACAATCTTAAATTGACTATCGATAACCGTATAGTTGGTTTTTGTATTTGTCAAATGGTTGCTGACGAAGCTAATTTGTTCAATATCGCTATTCATCCAAAATACCGACAACAAGGGCTTGCTAAGGCGTTACTGAATCATTTAATTGATCACCTGACTAGCATCGATCACCCGATTGCGATTTCCACATTGTGGTTAGAAGTAAGAAGATCAAATACACCCGCAATCGAACTTTATCATTCTCTTGGTTTTAACCAAATTACCGTTAGGAAAAACTATTATCCAACAACCAATGGCAAACACGAAGATGCAATTATTATGGCTTACACATTAACCTTATCATAACGATAAATTACAGAAGGAATAATCAATGATAGCTAATCGGGCTCTACTTTTTGTCAATGGTGAACCGCCACATCACTTTCCAAGTGATTTAACCGGCTATCATTATGTTGCTTGTACTGACGGCGCTTATCATAATTACTTAGCCTCAACCGCTATCATACCGGATTTTATTATTGGCGATTTAGACAGTTACCATCACACTATGGCTGTGCCAGACAAAATCCAAATAATACAAACTCCCGATCAAAATAAAACTGACTTTGAGAAAGCTATCATTTTTTTGGCAGATAAAGGGATTCAACACTTTGATATTTATGGGGCAACTGGACATGCTAGCGACCATTTTTTAGGTAATTTATCGGTAGCGTTGCAGTATCATTCACAATATCAAATTACTTTTTATGATAATTACGGCCACTTCTTTTTTGCCAAAAAGTATCAAGAAATCGTTAATATCAACAATCATATAGTCTCTTTTATACCATTTTGTGAAGTGACGGACTTGACCATTACAGGCGTGCAGTATCCTTTAGTCAATCAAACGCTCACTTTTGGGAAATTTATTAGCGTACGCAATAAAGCCATATCAGATTTAGTTAAAATTACTTTTCAACAAGGTAATTTAATCATTTTCATTGAAGATTTTAGTAGTAAACATTGACGGCGTGATTTACAATAATTTACAATATCATTATACTTTTTTAATAAAAAGATTACCAAAAGGACATCACCATGCTTTTAAAAAAACTTTCTGTGCTTGTGAGTACATTATTGATATCTTGCATGGCTTTTTCTGCTCAAAATCAACAAGATATCAATAAAACTGACAAAGTAATGAAAGCTTTTTTAGCATGTGATAATCAATTCTTTAAGCAACTCGCTTTATACAAAGATGATTTTAATCAATATGTTGACTTAGCCACTGCTGATAATGTGACCTATATTCCTGTCGAATCTATCGAAAGTCATGATAAAAACAAAGTGATGTTTAAAAAACCGTTTCAATATCGTGGGTTAACCATTTCGGGTTATCAAAATGTCTACCTTTCTACCACCGCATCAGGCCAATTTTATTACTGGGGATTTATTGTTGATAATGCCATTGACGATGTAAAAAACGCATTAGATACTCTCCATTGGTCTAAATTCAATGCACAAATTTATACTGCAAATACTAAAATTTTTGATACCCAATCTCATTCTCCTAATTGGCAGGATAATCCTTATTCTATAGACGGTGTGCTTCCTAAAATTGGCACTATTGAAAAATCACTTTATTTAGAACCGATTTCTGACAAACAAAGCTTGGTGTCGTGCTCGATTCAAGGTGATGTAGACAAACAGATTCTTTATGTTACAAGACCAGATATAAAACCAATTTTTAAAAAAATGGAACTTGAACGTAAACAGAAGTTAAAACTAGATAATAAACAGAAAGAAATAGAACAAAAAAGACAATTTCAACCTCAAGTTAAGCCTAACCAAAGCTTAAAAAATAATTAAAAAATGGAGATGAAATTTAATGAAAAAATTAGGAATACTGTTATTTCTTTTTTCTTTTTCTGTACTAAGCCTTCAGGGAGTAACAAAAAATAAAACGGAGGTGAATAAAGTTGACTTTAATAAAGAGTATCAAAAATTAAAAGATGCCAGTATTGGAGAGCAATTTATTTCAATCAATAAAAGTTATGAAAGAGATTCGGTCGGTTACACTTTTATAGATAAAAATTCGGTCAGATTGCATCCGTATAATAAAAACATTCGTCAATTTAATAAAGTGACTAATTATATACCTTCTCTTAACTATGAACAGATTAATGGGAATAAAGTACCTTATCATTCAATGGTTATCCAAGAATTTGCGAATTGCGATAAAATGGAAATTGCCGAAGGCAAGATACAAATTTATGCAAACTATTTTGGTGACGGTAAATTGATTTCTGAAAATCAGTTAGTAAACCGTTGGGTTGCAACCAATCCAGGAACTGATATGCGGGTGTTACTGGTTATTGCCTGCTCGTTACCCCTTGTGAATTAGTCACAAACTTTGTGCATTGCATTTAGGCGTACGGTAGCGAAAAATAGACGTTTATGCTAATATTCTGGCATTATTTTTAACGAATTGATGACAATGAAATGAATATTACGCAATTTCACATTCTAACAGAACAATTATTTAATAGTATTGAACTTTTTTTAGATAACTACGCTCAAGAACATGATGTCGATATTGATTATGAAACTAATGGTAATGTGATTACAATCAGCTTTCCAAATGGCAGCAAAATCATTGTCAATACTCAAGAACCGCTTTATCAAGTTTGGTTAGCAACCTCAAAACAGGGTTATCATTTTGATTATCATGATCAGCAGTGGATTTGTAACCGAAGTGATCAAATCTTTGAAACGATTTTTTCTGAAGCAGTAAAAGAACAAGCAAGCTAATTAAATAAGCAGTTAAAAAAGGGATCTTACAATACTTTATTAAGATCCCTTTTCAGCTTCAAACAATATTCATTTTTTTGCAGGTATAATCAAAGTAGGGTTAAATTGGCTAATTTAATCACTAACCATTTGATTCCTTCGTTAACAAATGCGATTTGAACGCGTCGATGATCCCCTTCACCATCAAGATTGATTATTGTGCCTTCACCAAACCGATGATGTTTAACTTTTCTGCCTAATGTATAACCATCACTTTCACGACTTTTATCCAGATAAGATTGTCTACGATTTTGCTGAAATTGCTTTTCTTGACTTAGATTATCTAATTTGCCTTCAGGAGGCGCAAAGAATCCCCGATAGCTAATTTCGTTTAACCTGTCGACTGGCAATTCAGCTAAAAAGCGAGAAGGTAAATTACGCTCTTCACGACCATAAAGGCGTCTTAACTCGCATAGCGATAAGGTTAAATGCTTGCGTGCTCGTGTTATACCAACATAAGCAAGGCGTCTTTCTTCTTCCATTCTGTCGATTTCTAGTGCTGAACGTTGCGCCGGAAACAGTCCTTCTTCAAGACCGACAATGAAAACATTATCAAATTCAAGTCCTTTTGCGGCATGTAATGTCATCAATTGGACTGAATCTTGTTCTTTTAGCACGTCTCGGCTTTCTAACGAAGTATAAGCTAAAAATGATTCAAGCACGGTTAAGGTCTGACCGGTTTCACTATCTTCAATCACGGTATTTTCATTATTACGATAAAACTGTTCAGCCGCCGACACTAACTCTTCAAGATTTTCAAGTCGAGATTGTCCTTTAATGCCTGGCTCTTGCTCATACATTTGTTGAATTCCAGACGATTTTATCAGGATATCGAGTTGTTGATAAAACGGCATTTGCGCAACTTCATCATAAATTGATCCCATAAGTTCAAGAAAACGACTTACTCCAGATCGCTGCCGTTCGGTTAATCCATTCATTTGAATTAACATTAAACACGCATTCCATAATGAAATATTATTTTGTTTGGCTGTTAATCTGATTTTATCAAGGGTCACATTACCAATACCCCGCGTTGGCGTATTCACCGTTGCTTCAAATGCCATATCGTTATCGTGATCATGCAAAAGCCGTAAATACGCAAGTGCTAATTTGACTTCTTGCCGCTCATAAAACCGGATCGAACCATAGATCTGGTAAGGTAACCCAGCTTGTAATAACGTGTCTTCAAACAGTCGGGACTGCACATTATTGCGATATAAAATGGCACAACTGGAATATTTTTCACCAGCATCATGATATTTTTTTATCTGCCCAATAACAAATCTGGCTTCATCAATATCATTGAAACCAACATAAAGAGAAATCTTTTCGCCTTCATTGCGTTCTGTCCACAAATTCTTACCTAATCGATTCTGATTTTTAGCAATAAGTTGATTAGCGGCATCTAAAATCGTACTGGTTGAACGATAATTTTGCTCTAATCGAATAATTTCAGTTTCGGGAAAATCATGAATAAAGAGTTGTAAGTTATCGGCATTTGCACCACGCCAACTATAGATTGATTGGTCATCATCGCCAACAATCATGACATTAGCTGTTGTGCCCGCTAATTTTTTTACTAAAGAATATTGTATATGATTCGTATCTTGGAATTCATCAATTAAAATATTTGAAAAACGATGTTGGCAGTAACTTAATACATCTTTATCACTGCACAATAATTCATAAGCACGTAAAATAAGCTCCGAAAAATCAACATAGCCTACTCTGTCACAAATCGCTTGATAGTCATTGTAGATAGTCTGCCACATTATCTGTTTAGGATCTTCAGGTATCAGATCTTTAGCGCGTAAGCCCTTCTCTTTTTGATTAGAGATAAAACTTGCACACTCTTTTGCCGACCACTGTTTTTCGTCAATTTTTAATTCACGAAAAATCCGTTTGATCAGACGGATCTGATCTTCCGTATCGATCAATTGAAAATTGGATGGGAGTTTAGCTTGCTGAGAGAACATGCGTAATAAACGATGCGTTAACCCATGAAATGTTCCAACCCACATACCATTAAAATAACCTTCACCAATCAGATGCTGTATACGCTCTTGCATTTCAGCCGCAGCTTTATTGGTGAAAGTGACGGCAAATATGGAATGAGGCGAATAATGTTTTTCCATACAGAGCCATGCAATACGGTGAACTAATACCCGTGTTTTACCACTGCCAGCCCCTGCAAGAACAATAGTGTATTGATTATCAGTGGTCACCGCATCTTTCTGCTCGGTATTAAGGTCGTCTAATAATGATTGTCTGTTTTCCATTATGTTAAAACCTGTTGTCATCATAGCAATTCTTGATAGGTTTTGAATTTAAACCTAGTATCAATCAATTCTTTTCAGTTAATCTGTCGTGTTTAGGTTGTCATCAAAAAGGATGTAAAGATAGGCGTTTTTTTAAAGCAATTGATGATGATCGTGTAGCTTACTGTCTATTTATACATATTTAAAATAAATTATAGCAGATTATCCAGTTCTGATAAATGATTGATTTCAATATGTGGTAAACATTTGGCATCAGCAAGATGATAAATATCTTGACCATAAATATTAATCCAACAAGCTAATAAACCATTATTTACTGCGCCGTTAACATCTGTTAATAGATTATCACCGATATGTAAAACGTGCTTTGCTGGTACGGCTAACTTGTTAACTGCCAAATCGAATATCTCAGGAAAAGGTTTAGAACGACCATCCGCCCCACCTCGAAGCGAAAATTGAAAGTAATCTCCTAATCCTATTTTATGAATATCCACATTGCCATTTGTGATCACCGCTAAGGGTATTTTACTGGCAAGTGTTGCCAATAATTGATGCGTCGATTCAGTGATTTGCATTTTATGACGCCAAAAGTTAAAGCACGCCATAGATTGCTGAACGATATCATCAATGTTAAATGTGGATACACCCATTTTAAGGAGTAGAGATTTAATCGTTTCGATTCGCCAAATAACCACATCGTGATAGATTTCGGGATTTAGGGCTAATACCTGTTGTTTTTCATTATGAAGATCTGACAAGGTGATATTTTTTAGCTGTTCATGTTGTCTTAAAGACTTGATGATTTCATCTTCAGCTTTTTCAACAATCATGCTGTTGTCATATAACGTATCATCAAGATCAAATGTCATTGCTTGAATGCGGTTAATTGATCGGTAAAAACGCATTACTTTCTTCCTCTTTTTGCTCTTGGATGCGTCGAATCATAAACATCAGATAAGTGTGAAAAATCAAGGTGGGTATAAACTTGAGTTGTAGACAAATCAGCATGCCCGAGTAACTCTTGTACTGCACGCAGATCTCGACTGGATTCTAACATATGCGTTGCAAAAGAGTGACGCAATTTATGCGGATGAACATGTGAACTTAATCCCTGTTTGATCCCCCACTCAGCAAATCTTTTTTCAACATTTCGTGGGGAGATTCGACGACCTAATTTTGATATAAATAAGGCATCATCTTGAGGTTCTAATAAGTTACGCATGGATAACCAGTGTTGGATCCATTTAATCGATTCTCTACCTAATGGTAATTTCCGTTCCTTATTTCCTTTCCCCATTACCCGAATTTCCCCCTCTTTTAGGTTTAATTCACGGCAATTTAGATTCACTAATTCTGACAAACGTAATCCGGATCCATACATAACTTCAAGCATTGCCCGATCACGTACAGATAAAGGATCGTTATATTCAATGTCCAGTAATTGATTTATCTCGTCAATATCAATATTTTTAGGCAGATGTTGACCGATCTTAGGATTTAAAACGCCACGAGCAGGATTTGCGCTGATCAATTGATTCTTGACCATCCAATCACAAAAGCTCCGCAATGCCGATAACCTTAATGACAAGCTTCTTGCTTGTAACCCTGCTTGTTTACTTCTACCAATTAATAAGCGCACCGCGGATGAATCGAGATCTTGCCAGTTAGCAATTTCGACTGTTTTTGCTAATTCAATAATGGCATAGAGTTGTCGACGATAATTAATTTGCGTGTTTAAACTGAGTTGTCTTTCGGATTTTAAGTAGTTTAAAAATTGCTCAACGGGTTGGGTTAATAATGATAGTTGTTCTTGATTAGACTGAATCATCATTAGTCCTTATTTTGTTCGCATAATCCACTTTTCAATCAAGATCGGTAATAACTCACTTATTTTTTCCAACAAGAGTGTCCCTTGACCTGCTTGATAATGATGTGGATTTGCACTGGTAAAAATCAAGATGCCCAAATCACCAAATTTTCCTAATAGCGATAAAGCAACTGATCCAACATAGTTATGTTCCGGTAATAAAAAATCTAATTCCGTCGAATTTAATGTACCTAAATACTGATGGCTATACTGCAAATGACGAACACGAATAAAATCAAATTGTGAAGAATTCAGCGCCAAATAGTGATAATTTGATGGCGCACTAAGTAGCCATTTATCGTCAAAAAGGTAGAGATAAGCGCCGTTCAGTCCCAATGATTTTGCCCATGAATTAAGTGACTGAATTAATTCATTGAGGTCTGAGGTTTGAATCAATTTCAGTTGAAGATCCATCAATTGGCTAAACAACTGCTCATTCGCTGTGGCATGTTCCATTAATAACGTTATTTCAGACTCAAGTTGCTTTATTTTATTTCGTTGCCTTGCCATGTGCCATTCGGGTAATGAGATGACGCCACGCACGGGATGAGGAATTTGCAAACTTTCAATCTGGTTGGCATTGCGAATAAAAAAATCAGGGTTATTGATAATATACTGACTGACCACTTCATCATTTAATTTGAGTGGTTTAGTTTGAGTTTGACTGTTTTTAGTTTTTAAATTCCGCGTGTTTTTTACAACCATAGTTAAATTCTTTATTCATTTGTTAACATTTTAAAGATAGACTCATTTAATATTCAAATATGCGAACTGGGATTTTTATTGACCCACGCTACAAATTAATTGCCAAATAAGCACTATTTTAAAAAGAGATAAAACCGTCATAAACATGTGTTGCCGGCCCCGTCATAAAAAGTGGTTGATTTTCGCCTTTCCACTCAATCAGCAACTTGCCACCGGGTAAATTGACATTCACAGTCGAATTTAACAAGCCTTGATTAATTCCTACCGCGACCGCTGCACACGCACCAGTCCCACAGGCTTGGGTTTCACCCACTCCACGTTCGAATACGCGCAAATTGATGTTATTACGATCAATAATATGCATAAATCCAATATTAGCCCGTTCAGGAAAACGTTCATGTTGCTCTAATAATGGCCCTAGCGTGCTCACTTGAGCAGTTAAGATATTATCGACTTGTATTACACAGTGTGGATTGCCCATTGAGGCAACTCCACATAAAATGGTTTGTTCTTGTGCTCTGATAATATAGGTCTTTTCTTCTTTAATCGCTTTAAAAGGTACTTTATTTGGCTCAAAAACAGGTACCCCCATGTTCACTCGAACGGTTTCATCATCGTTAACGGTTAAGACAATGTTCCCTTTCATGGTACTGACTTTTAACACGCGCTTTTTGGTCAAACCTTTCAAACGAACAAAACGCGCAAAACAACGTGCACCATTACCACATTGCTGAACTTCTGTCCCGTCCGAATTAAAAATACGATAGTGAAAATCGCTATCAGGTGAATAAGGGGGTTCAACAATCAGTAGCTGATCAAACCCTATACCGGTATATCTATTAGCCAGACGCTTAATTAAATCCGGAGACAGATGAACATTTTGCGTTACCGCATCAATAACCATAAAGTCATTTCCCAGTCCATGCATTTTTGAAAAGTTCATCATCATCTACCTTTTATCATCAAAGATTACTATATCTTGAATAATTGTTTATTGATTCGTTTGAACTAAAGAACGTCATAAACAACTTATTAAGATTCATCATTCTTGTTTAACCAGTTATAACTTATACATCAATGGATAGCTAGAAGACGTGTTCTCCACGCCATAAGTCGTCAAACGTTTCGCGTTGACGAATTAACTTATGCTGTTGTTGATCAATCAGCATCACTTCTGCCGGGCGTGGATGGCTGTTGTAATTTGAAGCCATGCTAAACCCATAAGCACCTGCGCTACATATCACGACTAAATCATCTTGTTTGACAGATAGCTCACGTTGATAAGCAAGTACATCACTTGATTCACAAATCGGCCCAACAACGTTGTATATAAAGGTTTTATCTTCTGCTTGTTGCTCTTTTTCGGGTAATATACGCATCCAAGCTTTATAAAGCGCTGGACGAATTAAATCATTCATCCCCGCATCAACTATTGCAAAATGGTTATCATCTTGATGTTTAGTGTATTCCACTTTCGTAATGAGTAAACCTGCATTAGCCACTATTGAACGCCCCGGTTCAAATATTACTTCGAGATCAGGATAATGCGCTAATTTTTTCAATAATTCAGTCACCAGTAGCGATGCCGTTGGTGGTTGCTCATCATCATAACAAACGCCTAACCCGCCACCTAGATCAATATGTTGTATCTGAATATTTTCTGATTTTAATTTATCAACTAATAAAAGTATACGTTCAGCGGCATCTAAAAACGGCGATAATTCGGTAAGTTGCGAGCCGATATGGCAATCAATGCCAACAATGTTAATATTGGATAATGCTTTTGCTTGACGGTACACCTCAATCGCTAATTGATAACTAATACCAAATTTGTTTTCTCGTAAACCCGTTGAAATATAAGGATGCGTTTTTGCATCAACATCGGGATTAATTCTTAAAGATATAGCAGCGACTTTACCAAGACGTTTTGCAACATCATTGATTCGATACAATTCTGCTTCTGATTCTACATTGAAGCATTTTATACCTACTTGTAAAGCTCGTTCAATTTCGGTAATGGATTTCGCCACTCCCGAAAAGACAACTTTTTTGGGGTCTGCGCCCGCTTTGAGTACTCGTTCTAGCTCACCTTGTGAAACAATATCAAACCCTGAGCCTAACTTAACTAACAACTGTAATACCGCTAAGTTACTATTCGCTTTAACCGCATAACAAATTAAGTGTTTACGATGAGTAAGTGCATGCTTGTAAGCTAAAAACTGCTGAGTGATATAGTCAGCAAAATAAACATATAAAGGGGTACCATATTGTTTGGCTAAATCATCAATAGCAATCTGATCAGCCAATAAATGACCATTTTGATAATGCAAAAAATTCATTGTTTCTTTCCTAATTTAAGCAACTTTATTTATTATTTGTTCTTGATTCAAACTATTCATAGTTGATTGGTCTGTTTGATTATTGGATGCTTCTGTAGGATGATATAAAGGCCCTTTTAGACCGCACCCCACAATAGATAGAATGAGCAAAAACATCGAAAGTAATTTTATTAATGATTTCATATAATATTCACAATATTCTAGATTTTTATGATAACGACTATATTACACGATAGCCCTAATCGTGCAAAGCGCTAATAATAGGTTTGCCAAAGAACAAGGCAAAATCTAAAGTCAGGGAATTTGATAATAATTATGCTATAATTAAACTTTTTAATACGACAGGAAACAAGATGGAATCAACAAATCACTGCCCTACCTGTGGATCAGAATATACTTATCCCGACGGTAATTTAATTGTCTGCTCAATGTGTGCTCATGAGTGGGATCCTAATCAAGCAACGACTGAATCATCTCAACGTGAAGTGAAAGACAGCAACGGTAATTTATTAGCGGATGGTGATGATGTATTATTGATTAAAGACCTTAAATTAAAAGGTTCATCGACTGTGCTAAAAAAAGGGGCAAAAGCGAAAGGGATTCGTTTAGTCGACGGTGATCATGAAATTGATTGTAAAATCGATGGCATGAAAATTATGCTTAAAGCCTGTTTTGTCAAAAAAGCTTAATGCATTGAATGCTTCATCTTTTTTCATAAGATGAAGCGTTGATTCACAATCAAATCATGTTTGATTTTATATTGAATTAAATATAGGAAATCCTGCCTGTTCGCCGATTGCCTTTAATCTGTTTTGAGCTGTGATAATATTTTCTTTCCATTTATCATCTTTTGCCCACATCTCAATGACTAACGGTGCGGAATAGTTCATCATTTTAAGTGTTTTAAATATGGCCAGAAAATCAACCTCACCTTCACCAATGACAAGATCTCTAAATTGTCCTGAATAATTCTTTTTCACTTTTAAGGTGTCTTTCAGATGAATTTGGACGATATGATCACGACTTAACAATAGCTCAGTACATGTATCGTAGTTCCAACCCGTAATATTTCCAACATCAGGATAAGCCATGAAGTAAGGGGAATTCACTTCCCGTTTTAAAATTTCAAATTTACTGAGTGAATTTAGGTAATTAGTATCCATAATTTCAACTGCCAACATTATCCCAACTTTTTCCGCTTGTTTAGCTGACCATTGCATACCTTCAATAAAACGTTGGTGAGTCTTGTTATTGGCTGGTTCATAATAGACATCATACCCTGCTAACTGAATCACTCGTATTCCAAGCTTATAAGCCAAACGAAGCGCTTTATTCATGATGTCTTTTGCTTGGTTGCGGACTGTTTCATCTGCTGAGCCAAACGGATATTTACGATGTGCACTTAAACACATTGAATGTAGTGGTATTTGATTTTGCTCACATAATCGTTTTAATGCATAGATTTCGTCATCAGACCAATCGAGCCTTGCTCGACGCTCATCAGATTCATCTATTGATATCTCAATAAAATTAAATCCTAATGATTTTGCTTCCTGCAATTTTTGTTGCCATGAAAGTTCATTAGGCAATGCTTTTTCATAAATACCAATATGATTGGTCTGTAGTGTGGGATCGATTGCAAATGTTGACATAGTTAAAACCTGCTCATATCTTTATTATTTTAAAAATGCAGTCGCCGTAACGACTGCAATCTATCACTTACCAATATTTTGCTATTTGCTCTCTTAATGCTTGAGCCGTTTTTTTACCATTTTCATTGGCAAGAGCTCGACCAGCAATGAAGGCTTTGGTTTTAATGCCAGCAAACAAGTGGATATCTTCCGGTACAATTCCCCCTGTGATTGAAAGCTCTAGTCCTAAATCTGAAAGCTGACGCATTTTAACCAAATCCTCCTCCCCCCAACCTACGCCAGCTAATTCCGCATCTCGAGAACGGTGATAAATTGCCTGTTTAATACCCAATTTACGCCAAGCTTTCGCATCTTCTAATGTCCAATGCCCATACAATTCGATTTGGATTTCGCCTTTAAACTCATCGGCGACTTTCTTACATGCTTCAACCGTGGCTATGTGCGCAGCTGCCGATACAGTTAACCAATTAGCGCCAGCAGAAAAAGCCATTTTTGCTAATATTGCTCCGCCATCGGTGGTTTTTAAATCACAGACTAAAATATGATCGGGATAAAGTTGTCGTAATGTTTTTACACTTTCCATGCCTGCCCCAAACGCAAGAATAGTGCCGACTTCAATAATGTCGACAAATCCTGACACATTTTTAGCAACATCTAATGCCGGTTTTAATTCAGTTTGATCTAAGGCGATTTGTAATTTAGGTGCTGTCATTTTTATTTCCTTGTTCATTTTATTTTTGACCGTAATAAGCGTTTGCGCCATGTTTGCGAAAATAGTGCTTATCAGATAAGGTTTGTTGTATTTTAATGGTTTGATTGAGTTGACGAGTTGCAATTGCCATCATAGCGACTTCTTCCAGTACCACAGCATTATGTACGGCATCGATAGCATTTTTTCCCCAACAAAATGGAGCATGTCCAGAAATCACAGCGCCAGGCATGGCTTTTGGATCGACGCCTCGACGTTTGAACTCCTCAATAATGACAAGTCCTGTATTTTTTTCATAATCGTTCGCAATTTCACTATCAGTTAACCGACGAGTACAAGGTACATCACCATAAAAGTAATCGGCATGCGTTGTGCCTAAGGCTGGGATGTCTAACTCTGCTTGAGCCCAAATGGTGGCATAGCGCGAATGGGTATGGACAATGCCACCAATATTTTCAAATGCTTTATAGAGTTCAAGATGAGTGGCTGTATCACTGGACGGATTGAGTTTACCTTCTACAATTTCCCCTGTTAATGAAAGTACAACAATGTCATCTACAGTCATCGCACCGTACTCAACACCTGAAGGCTTTATGGCAATAACGCCTTTTGTGCGATCAATTTCTGATACGTTGCCCCAAGTAAAAGTAACCAGATTATATTTAGGTAACAGTAAATTAGCGTGTAAAACCCTTTCTTTTAAAGCTTGATACATAAACTAGCCTCCATTTAAAGCCCGATCAATGACTGCATAGACATCTTCTTTACTGTGACAACGTCTTAATTTATCGAGATCAACACCTGTTGCGCTATTTTCATCATCTAAAATTTGTGTCACTTCCATTAACCCTTCCATATGTTGATCAGACGTACTTCCGGCTAAGGTGACAAGCACATCAACCGGTTCATCTTCTCCGTCAAAATAAACCGGTTTTTTTAAGGTTACTAAGGCAAAAGCGGTACGATTGACACCATCTTCAGGTCTGGCATGCGGCATAGCCAGATTAGGCGCAATGATAATGTAAGGTCCCATGGATTTTACACAACGGATAATGGCATCGTGATAAGATGGTTCAATGGCTTTTGATGCTACTAACATATCGGTTCCAAGCTTGACCGCATCTTCCCAATTTGCCGCTTCTGCGCTGAGTAATATTGAGTTATTTTCAATTAAAGATTCTTTGAAAGCCATATTGCGCTCCTTTTTCATATTCTATCTATTTATTCGTATTAACTTGGTTAATTAGTTCGATAAGCTCATCGCCAAACGTATGTGGATTAAGCATATTTTGTACACCGAGTGCATGTTGACCTTCATTCACTTCAATTTCATGTATCAGATGCTTCGATGCTACGATGATATCAACATTCGGTAATCGGGATTTGTAGTCGGTAACTGCACAAGAATCCATAATGTTAGGGATCCCTTTCTTATCCAGAAAATTCGCAATTTTCATTTTCATCATCATTGATGACCCTTGACCACTACCGCATACCGCCAGAATACGAATTGGTTGTCCTTCACTTATTGCAACTTCATCCATTTTTTCAACTACTGCTTCGTTTACATCCTGATGTATATCGTTTTCGATAGGTTGATTTTTTTGTTGTGCTTCTTCAGCGCGTAGTGTTTTAGCGGCAAAGAACATATACACCAATGCTAACGCAATGATTAAATAGATAAACAAATGAGAAAATGATAACCCTTGTAAGATTGGTGGGAATAGAATTGACCAATCCGCCATCCCCATCCATGAGTCAATAGGCGTGCCGTTTTGCGCAAAAATATTGATCACCCAAGCAGAGCCCAGAACTTCGATTATCCCCATTGCAAAACAGATTTTCATAACTGCTTTCCAACCACCAAAATGGTTGGCAAATACGCCAATTGTCGCATTTGAGAAAAACATTGGAATAAATCCCGGAATAATCATTATTGGGGATTTAAAGATAAGCAATAATGCGATCGCTAAGAATTGCCCTAATGCGCCCCAAATAAAACCAAAAACCATGGCATTGGGCGAAAATGCATAAATGGCAGCACAATCAATAGCAAGCACAGCATTAGGGATTAACTTTTCAGAAATGCCTTTAAATGCTTCGGATAATTCAGCAACAAACATTCGTACACCGCCCACAATAACTTGTATTGCAACGGCAAATTTAAGCCCTGTTTCGAAAATATAGATTGTCCAATGGGTTGAACCAGCCATTGTTTGAAGATTATCTAAACCAAATGAAAGAAGGATGATGCCAAAGAAGAATGTCATTACAATGGTTGTGGCAGCGATACTATCATGGAAGATATGTAACCATTTAGGTAATTTAAGATTATCAACCGAATCATTTTTATCACCCAGTTTTGGCGCTAATTTTACCGCTATCCATGAACCGAGTTGCTGTTGATGACCAATGGAAAAACCAGCCCCACCTGTTACCGCTTGGGTTGGTTTAAACATCATATTTGAGAATATCCCCCAATAGAGTGCAGTAATAATGGCGGAATAGATAATGGTTTCCCACATGCCATAACCAAATAAAAAGTAAAATAGTGCAATAAGACCGACTTGCTGAAACATAATATGACCTGTCAGCATGATCGTTCTGATACCGGTTAAACGGCGAAACAGTACAAGTGCAATGTTGATAGCAAGTGCCAATAATACTGCATAGCCAACCCAAGAATATTGATCGCCCATACCCTTTTCGACGGCCACCATCGAGGCATACGTATCAATAATCGATCCTTTAATACCATGATATTCTGATAGTTTTGCAATGACGGGTTTAAAGGTTGAAACTAACACTCCTGAACCGACTTGTAATAACATAAAACCAACAATGGTTTTAATGGTGCCTTTTAAAACGGTTGTTATGTCTTTACGTAAAAGGCAATAACCTAACATTGTCACTAAGCCAAGCAACAAAGGCGCTTTTGTCATAACTTGGCTATAAAAAATATAAAATATGTTGTAGATTACTTCCATATGTTCCTCTCATTGGTTTATCGACATCTTTAAATATCTAACGCTTTACTGTGGAGAACTAACTTCGTTTTTAAATTTTTCTATAATATTTATTGTTATATGAATAGATAAAATTTCTGATTACACTTCGTTATTCATGATTAAATAACACTTGTTATATTCTACAATCACAATTAACCATTCAATGATTATTTATGATTATTTTGATAAAGATCACTTTTCTAAATCTATCACACCCACATCTGTGATTATCATCACATTTTTAGGAAAAAACAGCGGTAAAAATTAGAAATATAATTATTATTATCAACATATTGAATCAACAATGAGTTAAATATTGGTTATAAGTATTTGACAATATTATGAATGAAAATTATTATCATTTTTGATCAAAATTAATCACTTTAATTCAACAAAGAGGTAATAATGAACGAAATATCACGACATAATGAAATAGTGGCAATGGTTAACGACAAAGGGATGTTAAGAGTGACTGAGTTAGTTTCATATTTTTCTATCTCACCGGCTACAGCTCGTCGTGATATCACTAAGCTCGATCAGGAAGGAAGAGTAAAAAAAGTACGTAACGGTATTATGCGCATCGAAGAGAAAAAGCCAATATGGGCACCAATCGGCAATAATAATACCGATCATTATCATGAAAAGGCTCGCATCGCTATTCGTGCAGCTAAGTTATGTGGTGCTGATGAAAATATTGTCATTAACTGCGGTTCAACGGCGTTTTTATTGGGTCGAGAACTCTGTGGTAAAAATGTTTCAATCATTACTAACTATTTTCCGTTAGCGTGTTACTTGATTGAACATGATCATGAAAATGTCATCATTATGGGAGGATTATATAACAAAACACAAAATATTATTCTTAACCCCATTGCGAACATTACTGATTCTTATGCTGGCAAATGGATGTTTACCAGTGGCAAGACGTTAACACCCAATGGACTTTATAAGAATGAAATATTAGGTGCAGTGGCTGAACAACAGATACTTGAAAAAATTGAAAAATTAGTTGTTGTTGTCGATAGTTCAAAAATTGAAACCAAAGCCAATTCTGGCATGCTTTTTTGTCCTGTGAATAAAATCGATATTTTAATTACCGGTAAACAAGCAAACAAGGAAGTCATTGAAAGCATTAAGGAGCAAGGTGTAGATGTTATTTTAGTTTAATTATTAAAATGTAAAAGGAACAAAGTATGAGTAAAGTGAACGAAATTACCCGAGAATCGTGGATATTAAATACCTTTCCTGAATGGGGTACTTGGCTAAATGAAGAGATTGAAGCAACAGAGGTTAAACCCAATACGTTTACCATGTGGTGGCTTGCTTGTACTGGCATTTGGTTAAAATCTGCCGGTAATACCAATATCTCCGTCGATTTTTGGTGTGGGACCGGTAAAAAAACACACGCTAATCCCTTGATGAACAAACAACATCAAATGATGCGTATGGGGGGAGTACGCGAATTACAACCTAATTTAAGAACCAGTCCATTTGTATTAGATCCTTTTGCTATTAAAGAGATTGATGCAGTAATGGCAACCCACGATCATGCCGATCATATTGATGTCAATGTGGCTGCTGCGGTCATTCAAAACTGTTCACCAAAAGTGAAATTTATTGGCCCTAAAGCTTGTGTCGAATTATGGAAAAGTTGGGGTGTACCTGAAGATCGTTGCATTGTTGCCAAAGTAGGCGAAACCATTAAAGTGGGCGATATTACCATTCGAGTGCTAGATTCTTTTGACAGAACTTCGTTAGTGACACTACCTAAAGGGGTTTCCTCAACTGATAAAGCGATTTTAGATGGCATGGATGACAGAGCCGTTAACTATCTGTTTGAAACCTCAGGTGGTTCGCTCTATCACTCGGGTGATTCTCATTACTCTAACTATTATGCCAAACATGGTAATGATTACAAAATCGATGTTGCGTTACTTTCTTATGGTGAAAATCCGCGTGGGGTCACCGATAAAATGACCTCTTCAGATATTTTGCGTGCTGCGGAATCACTGAAAACCCAAGTTGTGATTCCTTTTCATCATGATATTTGGGCAAATTTCCAAAGTGATCCTCGTGAAATTGAAGTGCTTTGGCAAATAAAGAAAGATCGTTTGGAATATCAATTTACGCCTTTCTTCTGGCAAGTTGGCGGTAAATATACTTATCCAACAGATAAAAACAAAATGCACTATCAGCATTATCGTGGATTTAGAGACATCTTTACCGATGAGCCTGAATTACCTTATCGATCTTTCTTGTAATTTGTTTCGAAATTAAGATCAATAATTTTTGTGGACAGTGAATAAGATTCAATGTCCACTTTTTATATTCTCTGCCATGAATAAATGTGGAATCAATTCACTTAAATTATCTATCTGTTTTTATGAATAAACTAATAAGAAAATGAAAATACTAGACATTAATATATTTTTGTCTATCCGGAAGCCAACAGTCAATCAGCTCTTTCACACTTTCGGGGTGTTGTTGTTGTAAAAAATAAGAGGCTTTTTGAACTTGACTTATCAAATGTTGATCACGGATTAAATCCACAACTTTGAAGTTAGCTATCCCCATTTGACGCGTGCCCAAAATCTCCCCACTACCACGTATTTCTAAATCTTTTTGCGCAATCACGAAACCATCATTACTGTCACGCATGACTTTCATTCTTGCTTGTGCAACTTTGCTTAATGGGGCTTGATACATTAATACACAATGAGATACCGCCGTTCCTCGACCTACACGACCACGTAATTGATGCAATTGCGCCAGACCTAATCTTTCCGCATTTTCAATAATCATCAAGCTTGCATTTGGCACATCGACACCCACTTCAATAACCGTTGTGGCGACAAGCAATTGGATGACACCTTGTTTAAAATTCTGCATTACCGATTGTTTTTCGTCCGACTTCATTTTGCCATGAACCAGCCCAATCGTTAAATGTGGCATTTTTTCTTTGAGCTCTTCAACCAGTATTTCAGCGGCTTGAGCATCTAATGTTTCCGATTCTTCGACTAATGTACAAACCCAATAGACTTGACGATTTTCCAGGCAAGCTTGATTAACGCGTTCAATAATTTCATCACGCCGAGAATTTGGAATCACAACAGTTGTGACAGGTGTGCGCCCCGGGGGTAACTCATCAATGATAGAGACATCTAAGTCAGCATATACCGTCATGGCTAATGTTCGTGGAATCGGAGTAGCTGTCATAATTAGCTGATGAGGATAGTCGTTATCTTTGATTCCCTTTTCCCACAAACTCAGTCTTTGATTCACACCAAAGCGATGCTGTTCATCGATAATCACCAGTCCTAAAGAAGCAAATTCAACTTTATCAACAAATACGGCATGTGTGCCAATTAACAATCTAATATCCCCACTTTTTACTTGTTCATAACGCAATCTTTTATTTTTAGCAGTCAAACGCCCTGATAACCAATCAACGGTAATACCCAAAGGATCAAACCATTGTTTAAAGTTATTATAATGTTGCTCAGCTAATATCTCGGTCGGTGCCATTAAGACAACCTGCGCACCATTTTCAATCGCATTTAATGCCGCTAAAGCCGCGACTAATGTTTTGCCAGATCCCACATCCCCTTGAATTAATCGCATCATAGGGACAGGTTTTGCCATATCGTGATAGATATCGTGTACAACACGTTGTTGTGCGTTAGTGGGTTTAAAAGGGAGTGATGCTAAAAAAGGCTCTATAAATTGTTGCGTTGGGCGATAAATACGGGCTTGCTGTTTTTGGTTATCAACTTTTAGCATTAACATACTCAGATGATAAGCAAGTAACTCTTCAAAAATAAAACGTTTGATAGCAGGATGTTCCCCTGCAGATAATTGTGTGATATCGGTACCAATTGGAGGATTGTGAATGATATTTAATGATTCCAATGCTGGTAAAAAATGATTTGCTATTGACTTAGGCAGAATTTCTTTGGATGGATTACGTTTTAACAGTAATAACGCAGAAGCAATTAATTTACGAATGACATTTTGAGTTAATCCATAGGTGGTTGGATAGACTGGGGTATATTTTTCTTGATCATCCAATAATTTTTTAGATTTGTCTGCTGGATTAGCAATAATTTTATATTGAGGATGAATAATTTCAGCGCCTAATTTTCCTTTTTTTATCTCACCATAAGCACTAACCCAATTGCCAAGTGCTAAACTTGCTTTTATGCCTGCATTGAAATGCATGAATCTTAATATTGCTATGCCCGAATCATCTTGAATATGACAAATTAACATTTGTCGACGTCTAAGCACCACTTCACACTTGATGATTCGACCTTCTATGGTAGTGTGCTCACCAATAGCAACCTCACTTATAGGACAAGATGAGGTGCGATCTTCGTAACGTAACGGAAAGTGTAATAAAAGATCTTGAACAGTATAGATACCTAATGCATTGAATTTTTTTTCAAGGTTAGAGCCAATTCCGCTCAATTTTATTATCGGAACCTGACTTAAAAATCGATTTGCCATCATCGCTTATTAATATTACGTGAGACACTTACAACATCTTGCTGCAATGAAATTTTACGCATTAACTCATTGAGCTGCTGACGATTTTTAACTTCAACTTGCAAAATGACTGTATAAATTTGTCGATCTTTCTGTTCGGTATTAAGCCATTGCAAATGCGCTTTTTCATCATTAATAATTGAAAGAATATGCCCAAGAGCTCCTTGGTTGTTGGAGATATCAACCCATATTTCAGCAACAAATTGTTGAGTGATATCAGTCGCCCATTTTAAAGAGATGTATTTTTCAGGATTATTTTGGTATCCCGTGACATTTCGACATGATTCATGATGGACAATTAATCCTTTTTCAGGACTCACTTGACCGACAATCGGATCATCGGGAATTGGGTGACAACATTTCGAAAATGTGACTAAAACCCCTTCACTACCAGTAATGACTAAGGTTTTATTTGTATCGTTGTTATTTTGAAACAATTCTTTGTGTTCTAACCCTTTGACAATAAAATGGCTCATTATATTACCAAGACCAATCTCGGCTAAGACATCATCAAAAGATTGTAACTGCGTTATCTCAACAATTTTCGCAATTTGTTTAGCTTTAAGTGAATTGATGCCACCTGTTTTTAATAATGACAGATTCAATAGTCTTCTACCTAATTCAATTGCATCATCACGTTTTAACATTTTTAACGCTTGTCTAATACGTGATCTGGCTTTAGCACTCACAACAAAATTAAGCCAATTTGCATTCGGACGACCTTCAGGCGACGTGATAATTTCAACGGTTTGACCATTACTTAATGGCTGTGAAAGTGGATAAGGTTTTCGGTCAACAATTGCGCCGATACATTGATAGCCAATATCAGAATGGACAGCGTAAGCAAGATCTACGGCGGTTGAACCTTCCGGTAACTGTACTATTCTTCCTTTAGGGGTAAAAACATAAATTTCTTTCGGAAACAGGTCAGATTTCACATTTTCAATAAATTCAAAAGAGTTACCCACACTTTGTTGCAACTCTAATAGACTTTGCATCCAACGCTGTGCCTTGATTTGCGCCGTTGTATTATTCAGCTCATCATTGGCATTATAAACCCAATGTGCGGCAACACCCATTTCAGCCATTTGATCCATATCTTCAGTACGTATTTGCACTTCAACTGGCGTACCATGTGGTCCAATTAATGAAGAATGCAATGACTGATAACCGTTAGCTTTAGGAATTGCAATATAGTCTTTGAAGCGATTAAGGCGAGGTTTATACAGATTGTGAACAAGACCAAGTGCACGATAACAGGCATCAACATCTTTCACAACGATCCGAAAAATATAAATATCCATGATAGAATGAAAATGCTGTTCACGCATTTGCATTTTTTGATAAATCACGTAGATATTTTTTTCTAATCCTTCAACTTCCGCCTCGATATTTGCTTCAGCTAAACGACCACGAATTTCCGATAAAATCTGTTGAATTAATTCTTTACGTGTACCTCGAGCTGCTTTTATCACATTTTCAATTACTTTGGCTCGATTAGGATGCATCGCCGTGAATCCTAAAATTTCGAGTTCAGTTTTAATATGGTGAATACCTAAACGGTGAGCTAATGGAGCATAAATTTCAAGCGTTTCTTTTGCAATACGACGGCGTTTGTCTGGTCTTAATGCCGCAAGTGTTCGCATATTATGCGTACGATCAGCCAGTTTAATTAAAATCACTCGCACATCTTCGGTCATGGCGAGCACCATTTTCCGAAAATTTTCAGCTTGAGCCTCTTGTCGATTACGAAATTTTAATTTATCAAGTTTGGATACACCTTCAACTAACACTGCAACATGTTTACCAAAATGATTTGTGATATCTTGGAAAGTAACTGGTGTATCTTCAATCGTATCATGTAATAGTGCAGCAATGATGGTTTCATAATCAAGCCGCATATCGGCTAAAATCGATGCCACAGCAACAGGATGCGTGACATAAGGTTCACCACTAGATCGAAATTGCCCTTCATGTGCTTTCTGAGCAAAAAGATAAGCATCTTTAATAAGTTCAACTTGTTTGGGTGGAAGATAAGATGCTACAACCTCTTTTAAGCTATCAAAATATTGCATAGGCAATTCCTATAGCGCTTATTCGTATGATGGCGTATTTTCAAGAAGGATCGATTCATGCAGTGTAGAACGCACTTCTGCTTCTTCTTCCTGACGAGCTTGAAAATCAGCTGTATCAAGAATTTGTTTATTAACAAGACCATCTTCAATTTCACGTAAAGCAACAACGGTTTCTTTATCGTTTTCTTCTGGAATTAATGGTGATTTGTTTTCAACTTGCAATTGACGTGCGCGTCTTGCTGCAACTAAAACTAGATCAAAGCGATTACCAATTTTTTCTACAGCATCTTGAACAGTTACTCGAGCCATTTTTACCTCTAATGTATTTACTAGTTTATGTAATTTGGAAGATCCGTTATTTTACTTAATTTTGTGGGGAATTGTCTATATTAATATCATACTATTGTTAAGATAGTTAAAATTAACCATTCCTAGTCTAAAAAACATCACATTATCGTTTAACTTAATCCAAAATATCGAGCCAAACATTAGAAGCAATTATTGGTTTATTTAACAAATAACGACGTAAAGCATCTAACGCTATTGCTGAAAAAGTTTGTAACTCTTCATGCCGTGAAAGTTTTCGACCAATATATTTTAAATTAACTTGGATAGTTTGCTTTGCTGTGGTAATGATTAACGTAAATTGACTGTTCTTTTCTTTGAAATTAACCATACCTAATACAATATCAGCTCTATATTGGGTCATAATATGCCAAAGATAATCTTTGGGATCTTCAAATAATAATGGAATCACTTCTGATTTTGCGATGGGTGCATCGGTTTCAAATAATTGATAACTAATTATCCCTGCTGATTGTTGTTCGACCACTGCGATAGTTAAATCTTTTTCATGTAACAGCCCTGAAACAACTTTGGCTAAACCGAGTTCACTGTCTTTGCTAATCATGCCTTCGTAAAGCAAATTGTCATCAACAATAGATTTAGTTTTTCGCCATAAACTATCCAGCGTGTCTTTTTTGTGTTGAGGACCACTCAATTTTAATTCAATAATAGGCATCGCAGCACGATAACCAATCACGATATCTTTTGGAATATCTAATTTAGATGTTAGCTCGGTGGCTAAATCACTTTCAGTGCGCCCGATAATAGTTAATCGATAACAGAGCGTTTTTTCTAATTTTGGAAAGGATAATTTAATTTCTGGTAATACAAGAGTTTTGATCATCTCTTTAAATTCAGCAGGCACACCAGGCGTAAAAAACACAATACAGCCGTTGATGTGCATTTTAAATCCGCAGGCTGTTCCTATTGGATTATCAATTAATACAGCACTTTGCGGCAATAAAGCTTGTTTAAGGTTGCTTGACGGCATCACGTTACCGCAACTGGCAAAATAACGTTCAATTTGTGTCAACCACTGCTGATTGAGTACCAGTGCTTCATGATTGGCTAAAGCTGCCGCTTGTGCTGTTAAATCGTCACTGGTTGGCCCAAGCCCCCCATTAACAATAATGATATCATTGATCAGACTACGTTCTTGTAATGTTTGGGTAAGCTGGTTAAGATTATCACCAACTGTGTGGCGAGTCGTGATTAAAATACCTTCTTGAAAAAATAGTTCAGAAAGCCAAGCTGCATTCGTATCGGTTATTTGACCATATAAAATTTCATCGCCGGTACTTATCATTTCGATCTTAACGTGATTATTGTTCTTATTCATCATGGTTCTGCACCTTTTGACATCATTAATTGAACAAAAAAGGGGGCGTTAATTAATCCGTATCCTCGTCTTCATTTTTATTGTCCATATGTTCCCTACTTTGAACTAACTTAACAGCAAAATAGAGATCGTAAGTAAATTCAATGTAATCATGATCAGGGGTAATATTCATTTGTTTAAACCAATTTTTAAGGGTTTTGCGTCTACCTGATAAGATTAAAACCACATTACGTACTTTTAATGCATTAACTAATTCGTTAATACCCGATAATACACTGACATCTTTATAAGTAAAGCAAGGAATCGCATCGACGATAACATAATTAACAGATTGCTCTGATTCGTCAATATAACTAATGATTCTTCGTTTAAAATAAGCAATATTAAAATACGTTAAAGGTGAATTGAATCGATAAATTATCGTATTACTAACAGGTTTAACATCTTTGCCTAATGAATGAATTCGTCCGTCATCATCAACCCCTAATAACTGATCTTTAGGTCGAAAAACGCGACGTAGAAACAAAAAGATGCCTAATAATACTGCTAAAGCCATACCCGGTATAATACCGATAAGTAATACCGCAATAAATGTTGATAAGCTTAAATAAAATGCGTCACGGTCATATTTAAAAAAACGCAAAATTGTTTGTACATTAATTAGCGAGATCGAGGAATATATCAAAATCACGCCAAGGACACTTGTTGGAATATATTGTAACGGTGACAACAAAAAGAGTACCACAAATCCTATTAATGCCGCAGCAATGATCGATACAAGCTGAGTTTTTCCACCATTCGCATCGTTCACTGCCGTTCGTGACGAAGTACCACTTACAACAAATCCTTGTGATAGACCTGCTGCAATATTTGCCATGCCTAATGCCTTAAATTCAACATCGGCATTCGTTTCATAATTATTTTTTGTCGCAAAACTTCGTACGGTAATCATCATACTCACAAAACAGATAACAGCAATGTTCAATGAGGGAACAACTAAATCACGCATTAATCCTTTGTCAAAATCAATCCAAGCTTCCAATGGTATAAAATCACCAGTTACATTACCAATAATGTGGATATCAAAATGTTCAAAATTAAACAGCCATGAAAATAAAGTCATTATCACAACGGCAAAAAGTGGTGCCGGGTAACGTGGTTTATATTTCTTAAAAGCAATGAGAATCAATAATGTTATGAAAGATATAAATGTCGTGCCTAAATGTGATTGATAAAGCTTAACCGGTAAATAAACCACACGTTCAATAAGGTAAGAATAGTCATAATGAAAACCAAATGTTTTCGCTAATTGATCGACAATGATTGTAATAGAAATACCATTTAACAAACCAATCAAAATAGGTTGACTGAGTAAATCTGCTAAGGCGCCAAGATGAAATTTGCCGGCAATGATGCACCAAATACCAATCATAATTGTCAGCAGCACCACCAGTTGCCAACGTAACATGGGATCATCTGCAGCTAAAGGAAAAACAACCGCAGCAACCACCGCACACGTTGCGGTATCGGGTCCTACAATCAACTGTTTAGACGATCCAAAAAGGGCATAGACAATAAGCGGTAAAATAGTTGAGTATAGCCCCGCAATAGCACCAACACCTGTTAGCTCAGCATAAGCAATCGATACCGGTAAGGATACCGCGGCTACGGATAATCCGGCTTTTATATCTGCGTTTAAATATTCACGTTTATAATGTAAGAAACTGATTAGTCCTGGCATCCATAATGTGATTTTTTGGAAAAACGTACTACTGACTAACTTTCCCATTTTTCATCCTATTTCCCTGCTATACTCATTTTATCTATCAATATTGAACCACATTGAATATTGCTGCGTGTTTCAAGATCATTCCCTATTGCTACAATATTTTTATACATATCTTTTAGGTTATTAGCAACGGTTATTTCATTTATTGGATATTGAATTTCACCTTTTTCAACCCAAAAACCTGTCGCACCACGTGAATAGTCGCCCGTTACATTATTCACACCTTGCCCCATAAGCGAAGTAATCACAACCCCTTTATCCAATTTTTTCAACATGGTTTTAAAATCAGCATCATGCTCACTTGGCGATACAAGCCAGTTATGAATTCCTCCCGCATGACCTGTTGATGTTAAACCAAGCTTTCTGGCTGAATAATGACTAAGCAAGTAGGTTTGCAATACACCGTTTTCAATGATATTTCGTTTAATTGTTTTGGTTCCTTCACTATCAAAAGGCGATGAACCAACACCTTTTAAAATATGTGGATCTTCAAAAATAGTTAGCCATGAAGGAAAAATCTGTTTACCCACGCTATCAAGTAAAAATGATGATTTGCGATAGATTGCACCGCCACTAATTGCACCCACTAAGTGCCTTATTAATCCAACTGCAACTTCTGCACTAAACAGTACGGGTACTTGCATGGTAGAAATTTGTTTAGCCCCTAAATGCGCAATTGTTCTTTCTGCTGCTTGCTGCCCAACCCAACTAGGGGATTTGAGAGCCTTAATATCACGCGATGAAGTGTAAGCATAGTTTCGTTCCATTTTTCCCGCCTGTTCAGCAATCGCTGTACAAGACAACGAATGAGAACTTGCACAGTAGCCTTGTAACATACCAAGACTATTACCATATACATACACACCATATTTACTACTAAAATAACCGCCGTCACTACTCATAATGTCAGCATTGGCAAGGGCTGCTAGCTCAGCTTGTTTTGCCTGCTCAATAGCCTTATCCACGTCTAAATCACTGGGATAAAAAAGATCTAAATCAGGAGGATTCAATGCCATCTGATCTAAGTTTCCTAAACCAGAACAAGGATCAGCAGAAGTATATTGCATAATATTAATTGCCATATCGATAGCTTGATTTATTGCATGTGGCGATAAATCATTAGTTGATGCATTTCCTTTGCGTTGTTCTTTATAAACGGTTATAGATAATGCACCATCACTATTAAATTCAACATTTTCAGTTTCCCCTTGACGAGTACTTACACCAATACCAGTTGCTTGGTTAATTGAAACTTCAACTGAATCAACACGAGGTTTAGCCAGTTCAATAGCTTGAGCAACAATATTTGATAACTTATCTTGTTGTCTTTGGGCATCTTTTTTAATCTGTTCAATACTCATTTTATTATTTTCTACAATTCTGCTAGTGATACGTTATAATAAGCCAGAATTCAATTTTAGTTAACTATTAACAAAAGAAATCCTATGAATAACCCTAAAGATTTAATCATTGACCAAGAATTTGATACTGATATGGATGATGAAATTATTTATGTCAGTAAAAGTGAAATCAAACGAGATGCCGAAATTTTAAAAAAGATGGGCGTCGAATTGGTTAATTTAAGCAAAAATGAACTGACTAAAATCCCCCTTGATGAAGATTTACTTTATGCTATCGAACTTGCTCAAAAAATCAAAAAAGAGGGATATCGAAGACAAATACAATATATTGGCAAATTGCTTCGTAGCCGCAATATCGATCCTATCACGCAAGCTTTAGACAAGCTCAAAAACCGTCATAACCAACAAGTTGCCTTATTTCATAAACTTGAAAAGTTACGTGACGAATTGATTGAAACAGGTGATGCAGAAAACATTATCGAACTCTTTCCTATAGCAGACAGACAACAACTGCGTACGCTTGCCCGTCAGGCTAAAAAAGAACGAGAATCCAATAAACCACCAAAAACAGCCAAACAGATTTTTCAATACTTAAAAGAATTGAGCAACGCCGAATAATCTTTATAATGTTCGCTCATTTCATATCAGAAACAATATTGTAAATTATTAACCAAGATAGAGGATACAAAAATGGGACTTTTAAATGTACCAGCAGGTAAAGAATTACCGGATGATATTTATGTAGTAATTGAAATTCCAGCAAATTCGGATCCAATTAAATATGAAGTAGACAAAGATACAGGTGCAGTTTTTGTTGACCGTTTTATGGCAACAGCAATGTTTTATCCATGTAACTATGGTTATATTAATAACACATTATCGCTTGATGGCGATCCTGTTGACGTTTTAGTTCCAACACCGTATCCATTACAACCTGGTTCAGTGATTCGTTGCCGTCCTGTTGGTGTATTAAAAATGACTGATGAAGCCGGTCAAGATGCTAAATTGGTTGCAGTACCACATACTAAATTATCTAAAGAGTATGATCACATCAAAGATGTGGATGATTTACCTGAATTACTAAAATCTCAAATTAAACACTTTTTCGAACAATACAAAGCATTAGAAAAAGGAAAATGGGTAAAAGTTGACGGTTGGGAAAATGCCGATGCTGCTCGCAAAGAAATTATTGAATCTTTTGAGAGAGCTAAAAAATAATTAATATTTGCTATCAATTTTCATAATAATGGTTAATTAAAAGCTATAAGTCTTTACTTATAGCTTTTATTTTTAAATAAAGAATAGCAGAAAGTAATTAAATCAATAACAATGCCTTTTTAACAGATGAGATGAAAAATAAGTGAATATCCAATTTAGTGCTATTTAGCTTAGATAATTTGCGCTGGCAATCTTATCTCAATAAGGCAAGTTGCAAGCCTTATATGACATAAATGACATAATTAACCACATTGTGATTCACATCTTTAACAGTAAGTTGTAAACCTACAGATAAAACGTATGTAAACGTTTGATATAAAGAAACGATAAAACAATGTATTCAAAAGAAACCTAAAAGTAATCGTTAATACTAATTTTTAAATTTACATCTTACATGCCTTAATCTGCTTAAATAATCTTTACTTTCGAAATAAATTTAAATCAAAAACCCTTCAATAATTTGCTATTTATCAAATTTAACCATTATATCTAAAAATTTTATAAAAAACTTCATCCTAAGATGAAAAAATTGTCATTAATATCTTGCTTTCGATTATAAATTATGCGGTAATAGTAACAGACTTATGAAGCAATATTTTTTTATGAAAACGTTTAACAATTAGGAGGTGTTTTTAACGCATCATCTAGTTTGTAAGTTGATTAATTTATATTGCATAAAAGTCTATACGTGCCTTAAAGGCAAAATATTAATTATTGTTAGGATATCTAGTAAATGAATAAGAAAACAGGCCAAGTAAAATGGTTTAACGAGAGTAAAGGTTTTGGATTTATCACACCAACCGATGGGAGCAAAGACGTATTTGTTCACTTTTCAGCAATCTCGGGGGAAGGTTTTAAAACTCTAGCTGAAGGTCAACAAGTCGAATTTGCTATTCAAGATAGCCCTCGCGGACCAGCGGCATCAGAAGTTGTCGTAATCTAATTAATATCGTAGTATATATATTAGTGAAAACGCTCATTTTTAAAAAATGAGCGTTTTTATTTTGTAAAGCTATAAGATTTTAGCGAAAAAAAAGTGACCACTTGGTCACTTTTTAGAAAACTAAAAATTAGTCATTATTTTTTAGATACAACCGCAATTAAATCTAAAACTTTATTTGAATAGCCAACTTCGTTATCGTACCAAGAAACTAATTTAACGAA
Source organism: Gilliamella sp. CG35 (assembly GCF_046635745.1). NCBI lineage: Bacteria > Pseudomonadati > Pseudomonadota > Gammaproteobacteria > Orbales > Orbaceae > Gilliamella > Gilliamella sp. CG35. Next base: position 2,955 of record NZ_JBIDFH010000017.1, on the reverse strand, counting down.
AGTATCGCTGATTTGGATACCCGCTTTTGCATCAAATACAGAAGTACAAACTTCACCTAAGAAATCAGTTGAAACAACATCATCTTCAGTGTAACCAAGAACGCCTTTCATTGGGCCTTCTGAAGCCGCTTTGATCACTTTACAGATATCTTCATATTTAGCAGGTTTTGCTAAACGAGCAGTTAAGTCAACAACAGAAACATCTGGAGTTGGAACACGGAAAGCCATACCAGTTAATTTACCGTTTAATTCAGGAATAACTTTACCTACTGCTTTAGCTGCACCAGTTGATGAAGGGATGATGTTTTGTGCTGCACCACGACCACCACGCCAATCTTTGTGAGATGGACCATCTACCGTTTTTTGAGTAGCTGTAGTTGCATGAACAGTTGTCATTAAGCCTTCAACGATACCAAAGTTATCATTGATTACTTTAGCTAAAGGCGCTAAACAGTTAGTGGTACATGACGCATTAGATACGATATCTTGACCAGCATAATCTTTATCATTAACACCCATAACAAACATAGGCGTGCTATCTTTAGAAGGACCAGTTAAAACAACTTTTTTAGCACCCGCTTGGATGTGTTTACGAGCAGTTGCATCATCTAAGAATAAACCTGTTGCTTCAGCAACAACATCAACACCCACTTCGTTCCATTTTAAGTTTGCAGGATCTCTTTCAGCTGTAACGCGGATTGTTTTACCGTTAACGATTAATTTGCCATCTTTAACTTCAACAGTACCATCAAAACGACCGTGAGTTGAATCATATTTAAGCATGTACGCCATATACTCAACGTCTAATAAATCATTGATAGCAACGATTTCAACATCAGAGCGTTTTTGTGCAGCACGGAAAACAATACGACCAATACGGCCAAATCCATTAATACCTACTTTGATTGTCATAAAAATTACCTTCTTTATTTGTGTTAAATGATAAAATAACTAACAGTAAACTACCAAATTTTTAAGGTTTATTCAAGCTGATTCAGAATAATTGGCAAGAATAAATTAAAATGAAAATTATCTTAATAATCATAGGATATAGGTTAGTTATATTTTATATAAGACTGTGATTGGATTGAGCAATGACAATGATAATTTTTAACTAAATTGTCAGAGTTAAATTGATCATAATTAAGGTGCTAAATTTTAGATAATCGCACGATTACATTTAATAAATTAAAAGGTATCAATTAATCCATATCAGACGTTAAGTTATACTAAAAGACGATTAAAATAAAAAAACCCACATTATCAATTTTGTGGGATTCTATTTTTGAGCGATAATTAACAATTATTATAAAGAACTCATCTTATCAATAAATTGTTTTAAATGGTTTCTGATATCCTCACCTTGCGTATAATGTGCTTCAGATTTTAACGTTGATTTGGACTTCCACTCGCCTGCTTGTGAGTTATGAAATTTACTTGGAACATCACCCGTATAGATATAATCCGTTTTAGAAGAGATGGCTTCGCTTATCAAACGTTTAGAATTACTGATTTCTCCGGTTATTTCGATATCAGTAGTAAAAATGTATTTTTTTGAATTAGTGATAGTCTTTAAATTGAATTTTTGCTCTTTATAAATTGGAACTTTAATTTTATTACCCTTATCATCGGTTTTTTCGCTCATTCTTTCTACATATTTTTCTGTTTTTACTTCATTTTTTTCATACGGTTTCATATGAATATAGTCAGATTTGGCATTAATATCTATAATGATATTAGCTTGTGAACTATGATCAACAAAGTATATATAATCAGCGTTAAAAACTTGTTTTACCCAGCTAAGATAGTCGGAATCTTTAACATACACATTAACGCGTCCCTTTAATTTACAACGACTCGCTCTAGCGCTGGCATCACGGTATGAACCGAACTGTTCATAGGCTGAATTGGCTGCCTCATAATATTTAGCCGCTTCACGATAAATTTCGCGTTTATAAGCTATTTTTTCAAGTGACGAGGCTTTTTCATAATACTCTTTTGCTAGCGCAGTAACATGTTTTCTTTTATTATCCTCATAGAGTTTAAAACTATCTTTATATTCGCCTATTGGCTTATAAACTTCCCAAGCTTTAAGATATTCTAGGGATGCTTCATGATAACTACCCTGTTGCGAAAATGTTTTACCTAAATCATAGTGTTGTTTTGCTTCAATATCCAGATGTTGCTTTTTAGCATTTTTATATAAAGTAAAAATATCTTTATATTTATACCGTTCTGAACCTTTTAAATATAAGTCAGCTTTTATTTTGTAACTTTCACTATCCGTACCTTTTATCGAATTACCATAATCGTAATACTCTTTTGCAATAAGTTGATCTAATTTACTCACTGGATATTTATCGTTAAAAAATGCAACAGTTTGACTATAAAAACGATTAACTAACATTAAATTGATTTTTCGAAGCGATTCATAACTATCAATACGTGCTTGATAATCAGTACTAGCACTACTATTAATGATTGTCTCGTAATGTTTCATCACATTACTAACCAATCCCCGTAATTTTTCGGCACTTTCTTCATTAAATTTTGCTTCGCCTTTTTCACTAATAGTAGCCGTTAATAAACTAATACTTTCTACATATTTCCCTTCATTATATGCCTGATCAGCCGTACGAACATGGCAAGCAGTTAAACAAAACACCAACAAAATCGCTAAAACTATCCGCATATTATTTCCTTTCTCTATTTATTAATTAATTATCAGACAGTTAGAATAAAAACAGTTTGATTTAGTGATCTTATGAAAAAAATTAATCTTATTTTTTTCATTTAATGCTAAATTTTTAAACAATTACGGGGATTAATTTTAGAAATAATTTCATTTTTTTATTAAAGCAAAAAAGACTTTTTTTAAACTAAAGATGAATAAATTTCTACCATAAATTCACAAATCATTATATAATATAGAGAAATTAAAAAATACCATTAAGT